>JACIYK010000086.1 GCA_014359965.1 Candidatus Aminicenantota bacterium | reverse complement strand
CCTGGAAAGTCTGATTAAAGCCGGCGCCCTTGATTCGCTGGGGTGGAAGCGCTCTCAGCTTTTCCACCTGCTAGATACCCTTATTGAATATGGACATCAGCGCCAGAAAGCTCGAGAAGAACAGGCATTCTTACTTTTTAGTGAAGATTATCTTCAGCCACCAGAAATACCGGCCGAAATCCATTCCCTGCCCGAATGGGAAGAAGAAGTCCTTCTTGCCTACGAGAAAGAAGTACTGGGAACCTACCTCTCCAGCCATCCTCTGGCCAGGTACAAAAAGCGCTTAAATCGGTTAATAAGCCACACGGTAGAGGCCATCGACCCGGAAGAAGATTTTGACCGCGAAGTCCGGCTGGCTGGCATTGTTGTTTCTGTTAAATTGCTTAAAACAAAAAAAGAAGAAAGAATGGCAGCTTTTGTTCTGGAAGACCTGAGCGGCCAGATTGATGTTACAGTCTTCCCTGAACCTTACAGCAAATACCATCCCTACCTAAAAGAGGGCCAGCTAATCTGGGTAAAAGGCAGGATGTCAATAGATAGTTTTGATGCCAGGAAGGTTCTGGCCTCGCAAATTCTGCCTCTGGAGGAAGCTCTGGAAAAACTGGCCAGGAAAACCATCATCCGCCTTCCGCTGGACTATCTTTCTGAAGAAGACTTGAGCCAGCTGCATAAAGTCCTGGCCTCTTCCCCCGGAGAATGCCCCCTTTACTTAGAACTGGAAAAGGCAGATTCTGTCTATCTTATTCAATCGGCGGAGTACCAGGCTGTCTCTCCCTCTGAAGCCTTTCTGAACGAGGTAGAAGCTCTACTTGGCCCTGATGCCGTGCTGGTAGAATATTGACCTTGTCTGATTGACAGAAAATAGCTAAAAATGTAGATTAAATTATCTGTTTTCATAAAATTATAGTCTGAAACGAACGAAGGAAGAGAAAAGTGGCTTTTGAGCTGATAATTGCTGACCCGAGTCCGACTATGAAAAAAATCTACCAGACCGCTCTGCCCGAAACCCAATACCACTTACACTTCGCTAGCAACCTGGAAGAACTTTTCCACCTGCTGGAAACCGTGACTCCAGAGCTGGTTATCACCGACCAGGCTATCTATGAAAATGTGACGGCTCTGCTAGAGTTCAAGCAATGGTTGAAGAGAGAAGACCATCTTCCGGTATTCCTTACAGCTGGTCTTTTCGACAGGCTTCCTGGGGAATACGTAGAGCAGCTTAAACCCGAAAAAATTCTGGTAAAACCATTTTCTCTTGAGGCTTTTTTTAATACAGTTAGAGAAGTAATAGAAAAAAAACACCTGCCTGACACCCTGCCTGAAGAACTACCAGAAGCGAAGGAGCAGGAAATCGGAGCAGGGGTAGAGGGGCTTTTCCCGGAACTAAAGCATCAGGTTCAACTACTAGTCAGACAGGAAATGCTGGAAATGGAAAGAGAACTGGAAAAAAGAATTAAAGCCAGTCTCCTTCGCGAGCTAAGGCTAACAGAATCCTCAAGCAAAGGATCTTCTGAAATTGATATCAAACAAGAAGAAAAAGGCTAAGGTAAAATGCGAGAAAAAAAATTATTAGAAAAAGTTTATGACCCCAGACCAGTGGAAGCCAGATGGGGCAAATTCTGGCTAGAAGAAAAACTTTTTGTGGCTGACGCCAACTCCACCAATCCGAAATTCTCCATGGTCTTACCACCACCCAACGTGACCGGCGTGCTGCACATGGGTCACGCCCTGTGTTTTACCCTGCCTGATGTTATTGTTCGCTGGAAAAAGATGCAAGGCTACAATACCATGTGGCTACCCGGCACTGACCATGCTTCCATCGCTGTCCACAATGTCATAGAACAGTATCTGGCGGAAAAAGGCCTTAGCCGGGAAAAAGTTGGCCGGGAAGAATTCCTGCGGGTGGCCTGGGAATGGAAAAAGAAATACGGTGGAGTCATCACCGAACAGCTCAAGCGGCTTGGCTGCTCCTTAGATTGGTCACGCGAGCGGTTCACCATGGACGAAGGTTTCTCTCGGGCGGTGAAATATGTTTTCGTTTCTCTCTATCGGGAAGGACTCATCTACCGGGATTACTATCTGGTGAACCGTTGCCCCCGCTGCCAGACAGTTCTTTCGGATATTGAAATAGAACACAAGGAAATCCAGGGTAAACTCTGGTACATCAAATACCCTGTGCCTGGAACTGATGAAAGTATTGTCGTAGCCACAACCAGACCTGAAACCATGCTGGGCGACACAGCTGTAGCTGTTCACCCGGATGATGAACGCTACTTTAAATACCACGGCAAAAAGGTTCTTCTGCCGCTGCAAAACAGACTGATTCCGATTATTACTGATGAACGGGTAGA
Source organism: Candidatus Aminicenantota bacterium (assembly GCA_014359965.1). Taxonomy (GTDB): domain Bacteria; phylum Acidobacteriota; class Aminicenantia; order Aminicenantales; family Saccharicenantaceae; genus Saccharicenans. Next base: position 7,663 of record JACIYK010000086.1, on the reverse strand, counting down.
AAAAGATTTCGGAACTGGTGCCGTTAAGGTTACCCCCGCTCACGACCCGGTGGATTTTGAGCTGGGCCGCAAGCACAAACTCGAACAGGTTATCGTGATTGATGGTCAGGGAAGGATGACAGAAGCCGCCGGAGAAGAATTTAAAGGTCTGGACCGTTTTGCCTGCCGGGCGAAAGTAGTAGAGAAGCTCAAAGAACTCGGATACCTGGTGAAAGTGGAAGATTACACTCATGCAGTTGGTCATTGCTATCGCTGCAAAACCATCATTGAACCTCATCTTTCCTGGCAATGGTTTGTGAAGATTGAGCCGCTGGCCAGGGAAGCTATCCGGGCCGTAGAAGAAAAACGCATTGTTTTTATCCCAGAAAACTGGACCAAAACCTATTTCGAATGGATGTACAAAATTCACGACTGGTGCATCTCGCGCCAGCTGTGGTGGGGACACCGTATTCCAGCCTACTACTGCCAGAACTGCGGCCATATAATGGTGGAAATGGAAGACCCAGCAACCTGTGAAAAATGCGGCGGTCCAGTGGTTCAGGATGAAGATGTGCTGGATACTTGGTTCTCCTCTGCCCTCTGGCCCTTTGCCACTTTGGGCTGGCCGGAAGAAACTCAGGACTTGAAGGTTTTCTACCCGACAGACCTGCTGGCTACTGGATTTGACATCATCTTTTTCTGGGTAGCAAGAATGATTATGATGGGCTTAAAATTCATGAAGGACATTCCCTTCCGCGAAGTTTTTATCAACGGTCTGGTGCGAGACATGAAAAAGCGGAAGATGAGCAAATCCGAAGGAAACATTATTGACCCACTGGAGATGATAGAAAAATACGGTACTGACGCTCTGCGTTTCACTCTGATTTCTCTGGCTGTCCCGGGCATGGACATTGCTCTCTCTGAAGAAAGGATGGCCGGTTACCGTGCTTTTGCCAATAAAATCTGGAACGCCTCCAGGTTTGTGCTGATGAACCTGGCAGAAGAAAAAGCTGCTACCGACCCGGCTTCACTGACTTTACCCAACCGCTGGATACGAAGCCGGCTGACCCGAACTATCAAACAGCTTGATAAATCGCTGCAAGAATACAAATTCTACGAAGCCGCAGAAACCATCTACCACTTCATCTGGCATGAATTCTGCGACTGGTACATTGAGTTCATTAAGCCAGAACTGAAAGCCGGAAACCTCCAGACCCAGACGGTCATGGAAGAAACACTGGAAACCATTCTGCGGCTGTTACACCCTTTTATGCCCTTTATCACGGAAGAAATCTGGCACCACCTACCGGAAACAGGTCGCTCCTTGCTGGAAGCCAGATGGCCAGAAGCCAGGCTGGAATGGATAGATGAGGAAGCCGAAGCAGCCATGAAATTCCTGCAGGAAATAATTTCTGAAGTCCGGACTATCAGGGCAGAAAACAAGATACCAGTGAGCGAAAAAGTTGACTTGTGGATCACAGGTGGCCAGAAAAGCCAGCAACTGGTTGGACCCTACGAAGGTGCTATCCAGCTACTTGCCAGGGTGAGTAATATTGTTTACTCCCAGGACTTAGCGGGTGAAAAGAACTTGCTCAAAGGAGTGGCCGGAACCACAGAAATCGGTATCAAGGTGGCAGTGGCTTTAGATCTTTCCCAGGAAAAAGAACGACTGGAAAAAGAGCTAGCCCGAGTCCTAGAAGACATTAAAAAAGTGGAAGCCAGGATTAATAACCCGGCTTTTCTGGAAAAGGCTCCAGCCGCAGTGGTGGAAGAACACCGGCAGAGGCTGGCAGAACTCCAGCTTAAGAAAGAAAAGCTGAAAAAAAACCTGGCTGACCTTAAATAAACCAACTTGGGGAAAAAGACTGTTTTTGATATGTTCATGCCTTCCCGCAGGATAAAATTTGGTAGTCTTTGTTTTCGTTTCCAGCAGCTTGATTCCACCATGAATTTCTGCTCCCGGCTGGCTGAACTTGGCTTTCCGCAAGGTGCGGCGGTAATGGCTGAAGAGCAAACTGCTGGCCGGGGAACCAAGGGTCGAAGGTGGCATTCAGCTGCTGGCCAAGGGCTTTATGTTTCTTTTCTTCTAAGGCCAGAGCCCAAACTGCTAAATTACGTTTCTCTTCTGGCGGGACTGGCCGCCAGAGAAGCCATTAAATTACTAACCGCTGTGGACATCAGGCTAAAGTGGCCAAACGACCTGGTCATTAAAGGGAAAAAGCTCGGTGGCATCCTGTGCGAAGGTGTTTCTTCGGGTGGAAAGGCGGCTGTGGTGGTCGGCATAGGGATAAACGTCAACCATCAGCCAGAAGATTTCCCGCCCGAAATAGCTGACCTGGCTACCTCGCTGGCCATCATCACCGGACAAAAACAGGACCAAGAAATTCTTTTTGCTTTCCTTGGGAAAAACCTGGAACTCTGGTATAATAAATTAGAAAAAGGGCTGGTATCAGAAATCATACAAAGCTTTAAGGCTAATTTATCATTTTCTCCAGGTCAGAGATTAATGGTGGAGGAAATCTCGGGGAAAAAAGTAGAGGGTACTTTCGTAGACCTGGAAGAAAAGGGTGGGATTGTTTTGAGAATCGGACAGGAACAGAAAGTTTTTTACAGTTCAGAAATAATCAAAATTTTTTCTTAGAACGGAGAGACAGATGTTAATCACTTTTGACATAGGCAACACTACTACTGGAGTAGGTGTTTTCCAGGGCAAAAAAATCCTGGCCAGCTGGAAGATTAAGAGTGACCGGAAAAAAACGGCTGATGAATTTGGCATTATTCTCAGCAGTCTAATGAGCCATGCCGGTTTAAAAGGTGAAAAAATTAGAGGGGCCATCATTTCTTCGGTGGTGCCACCGCTAACGCCCATCTTTCAGCAAGCTTGCGAGAAGTTTTTTGGCCAGAAACCGCTGGTAGTAGGACCCGGCCTGAAGACGGGAATTTCCATCCTCTACGAAAACCCGGCTGAAGTTGGCTCTGACCGCATCGTGGGAGCAGTTGCTGCTTTTGAAAAATACGGCGGTCCGACCCTGGTGGTAGATTTTGGCACGGCCACCACTTTTGACGCCATCTCCGAAAAAGGCGAATACCTGGGTGGTGCCATTGCCCCAGGTGTTCTGATTTCTGCTGAGGCTCTTTATCTGAAAACAGCCAAACTACCGCGCATTGAAGTCCGCAAGCCTAAAACTGCTATTGGCCGCAGTACTGTGACCAGCATGCAGTCCGGCTTGTATTTCGGCTATGTCGGGCTGGTTAATAACATCATCTCCGAAATGAGTCGGGAGCTTAAAGCGAAGCCAAAAGTCATCGCCACAGGCGGACTGGCCGAAATGGTGGTGGATGACATCAAAAGTATAGAGGCAGTTGAACCCCACCTGGTACTAGAAGGGCTGAGAATAATTTATGAAAAAAACAGAAAAACGGAGAAGAAATGAAACAGGATTTTTCTGCCCGGCAGGAATACTACCAGAAGATTGCCAGGGCTTTCTTGAAACACCAAACCTCGCTGTTTTTCTTGCCCCCCAAAGACGTCTCCCTGATTTCCGAGTGGGAAAAACTCGGTCTGCCTCTGGAAGCGATTCTGGAAGGCATAGAGAAAACTTTCGCCAAAAAATTAGCCGGCCGAAGAAAAAAGAAAATTTATTCTTTATGTCAGTGTGAAAGAGAAATATTGAAAGCTTATGCACAATACCAAGACCGTCTGGCCGGTTCTTCCACCCCGGAAACAAACCGGCTTAACAAGGTAGAAAAGGCCAGGGCCGAAATCAACCAGTGCCTCAGCCAGCTTCCGCATTTTTCAGGGTCTGCGCTAAAAAAACTCTTAACTGAAGCGCTTGACCTGTTAAAATCAAAAGAAATAGACGAAAGCCGTCTGGAACAGATTGACGAAGAAATTGATAACCTAATCTGGGAAAGCAGCTCTCCGGAAGAAAGGGATTTTTATCTGGATGCGGCCCGAAAAGATTATCCTGGAAAAACTGACCGGCAGCTCCAGGATATCCAGCGGCAGCTGCTGATAAAAGGGAAGAGACAGGCGCTTAAAATCCCTTACGTCTCACTATTTTATCATTGATAATCAAGCAATAAAACAAAAGGAGATTTAAACTTAATTAGGGAAAAAAAACATGGAAAATAAAATAAAAGAATTTTTAAAACACAACAAAAAACCGGTCAGCCTGAACAGACTGATCAGAGCACTTAACCTGAACAAAAAAGAACGCCGGAAACTGGCCGGGACTTTAAAATACTTGGAAAAACAGGGCCTTCTAAAAATCATGGGTGATAGGATTATGGGCCAGCCGGGTACAAATCTTATGAGAGGAATTTTCTCTCTCAACCCCAGGGGATTTGGCTTTGTCACACCAGAATCACCAGATGCCGGCACTCAGGATATCTTCATCCCCCCGCATCAGACTGCTGGAGCTGTGACCGGAGATCTAGTTGAAGTAATGGTTAGAGAAAAAGGCCTTAAGGGCAGGCCTGAGGGCCGGATTTTAAGAATTCTCAAACGGGGACGGTCAACGCTTTTTGGCCTCTTTCTGGAAATAAATTATCAGCCATTTGCCCTGCCTATGGATACTCTTTTTGAAGAGCCCATCCCTTTAAAAATCAAAGGTACCCGTAAACCCAAGCCCGGACAGATTGTTGAACTGGACCGCAGCACTTTCAAGCTCGTCAGAATACTTGGTTACCAAGATGAGCCAGGAGTAGACTTGGAAGTGACCATCAACCAGCACAACCTGCCCGACCGTTTCTCTAACGAGGCCATCAAGGAAGCAGAAGCCTTACCTGATGAACCCCATCCCTCTGACTTTACCGGCCGGGTAGATTACCGGAATTGGACGACCATCACGGTTGACGGAGAAAAAGCCCAGGATTTTGACGATGCTGTTAGCATAAAAAAACTGTCCAACGGCAATTTTCTGCTTGGTGTTCATATTGCTGATGTTTCTCACTACGTCAAACCTGGCTCTGCCCTGGACAGGGATGCCTACCTCAGAGGCACCAGTGTGTATTTCCCGGACCTTACTCTACCCATGTTGCCCGAAAAGCTTTCCAACCATCTCTGCAGCTTACAACCTCGAGTTCCCAGGCTAACCATGTCCGCCATCATGGAAATTGACCGACAAGGCAATATTCTAAAAGCTGATTTTCATCCCTCGGTTATCAAAACTGCAGAAAGGATGACCTATACTTCTGTCTTCAAAATATTTCAGGGTGACACTGAAGAACAGAAACGTTATGACTATCTACTGGACGACCTTTTCACCATGCGGGAGCTGGCTAGAATACTCAAGACCAAGCGGCTGAAACAGGGCAGTCTGGATTTTGACTTGCTGGAGCCTGAGCTGGTTTACCAGGAAGGAATGCTCACCGCCGTCATACCTTCAGAAAGAAACGAGGCCCATTGCCTGATTGAAGAATTCATGCTGGCAGCTAACGTGGCCGTGGCCACCTACCTAACGGAAATAAGCTACCCCTGCCTCTACCGGGTTCATCCAGCCCCAGTGCGTTCGGACCTGGAAAAGCTCAGAAATTTACTGGTGCATTTCGGCCTAGAGCTTCCCCGATCCAGCCAGATAAAATCTTCTGACCTGCAAAAGGTTATTGAACAATTTAAAGGCCGACCGGAAGAAAAGTTTATCACCATTCAGGTCCTACGCTCTCTTCGTCTGGCTGTTTATTCTGAAGAAAATTGCGGCCATTTCGGCCTCGGCCAGTCAGCCTACACCCATTTCACTTCGCCTATCAGACGTTATCCTGACCTGGTCATCCACCGGCTGCTTAAAAGAGCTCTGTCCGGCAAAAAGCCGCGGCCGTTACCCCTGTCAGAAATAGCTCTGCATTGCTCGCAAAGAGAGCGAATTGCCGATGAAGCAGAAAAATCTCTGGTGGAGTGGAGGATTCTTCGCCTGTTAAAGAATAAACTCGGCGAAGAGTTCACCGGGATGATTACCGACATAACCAAAGCTGGCTTGATTGTTGAACTTGATGATTATTTCATTGATGGACTGATTCCTTACTCGGCTCTCGGTGATGATTATTTTCTGCGCAAAAATGAAGCCACCTTAAGAGGCCGGAAAACCGGAACCACCTTCTCCCTGGGTGATAGAGTCAAGGTGGTTCTGAGCAGTTGTAACCCCATACTGAAAAAAGTTGAATTCCTCCTGGCTGATTTGGCAGGTTAATCAGGTTTTTTGAGGTTAATAATGAAGCTCGAAACAGTAGATTGCCTGGCTATTTCCGATGAGCCAGAAGAAATTAAAAAACCAGAGCCTGGTTTCCTGAAGTACCAGGACAAGAACTATAAAGCTGAACTGGAGCTCTATCTGCCAGCCCGGTCAGCTCAGCCTGAGATTTTAAAGGTCAAAGGCCGGCTGCCTTTCCCGCCCCGCTGGGGTGATCGGCTGGAATTTTTAGCCGCCGACAAAAAGAAAAGTCTTTCTTTAAAAGTGATTCATCCCAAAGTTGAAAAACTTAAAAAATACAGAAAATCCAGGCTGCAGGATATTCTGTCAAAACTGGTTGGCGATGAACACCAGATGTTTCTGGCTCTGGCTGAAGAGGCCGGCATTCGTGGACTGCGCCAGGAACAGCTGGAAAAATTTTCTCGCTTATCACCAGCCCAGTTGCAGAAAGTGGCCTCAGCCCTGGAAAAAGATGGGTTGCTTTACATTCTGGAATTCTCCCCGCTCCTCGTCCTGACTCACCGCAGTTTTGTTTTCCTCAACGAGAAGCTGCTGAGTTACATAGAAACCTACCATCAGAAGCGACCGGCGGAGCTTGGTGTACCGCTCAAGAAATTAAAAGACCGTTTTAACCTGCCCCGAACGGTGCTTCTCTTCTCTCTAAACTGGCTGGCCAGACAAAAAAAAATATATTTTAACGAGGAAATTGTTTCGCTGGCCGGATTTGAAACCAGACTTTCTGCCGAAGAAGATCAGGTTCGGCAGGCCATCGAAGAACTTCTCCGCCAGGAAAAATATTCTTCCTCTTCCTTAGAGAAACTGGCTAGAAAGTTCCGTCTCCACCCTAGCCGACTTCATACCTTAATTGATTTACTCTTGCAGAAGAAAAAAATCTTCCAGAGCCAGCAGGGTTTTATCCTGCACGCTGACTGGCTTGAATCGCTGAAAAATCAACTGGCTGACCTGAAGCGGCAGGGTAAAAAAGAGCTGACCGTCGGAGAATTCAAGAAAATAACTGGACTGACAAGAAAATATGCTATCCCCCTTCTGGAATTTCTCGATGAACTGGGGCTCACCCGGAGAACTGGCTCCAAAAGGGAAATTCTTTGAAAGGTTTAAAACTCAGTTCTTCTCCGTCAGCCGGCTCCTTACTGGCGAGTCAACTCCATTTTTCGTTTTCTCCTTATTAAATTTTTCTTTGCGGCCGATTTTCTGCTTCTTATCCTCTTGTCCGGAAAGTAAAAAATATCAGGCACTATCCAAGGCCCAGCCCCTAGAGCAAAAACCTTTTCCACATTGCCGCCGCTTCTTGAAAGCGATCAAAGCTCAGTCAGTAAGTACTGTTGATTTTAATTCAGCTAAGAATAAAAGACCTAAATAAAAAAGCCAATTCCTACTATTATAGTAGGAATTGGCTTATAGATTTTCAGTTTTTTTACTTCTTTTCCTCTTCTTCTTTGTTTTCTGGCTGTTTCTTGCTCAGGGCGGTTTTTATC
>JACIYK010000085.1 GCA_014359965.1 Candidatus Aminicenantota bacterium | reverse complement strand
TCTCGAAAATCTTAAAAAGCAAGTCTAATAATAAATTTTTAAAAGTATAGTTCCGGCAGTAATTCAAGGCAAGCATTATTAAATTTGCTTAATTTAATCTTCGGCTTCTAGAATATATTAGTTTACATAATATAACTTATGCGACACGCTATTTATCAATTTTATTATTGCTTTATTATCAATACGTTAAACTATATATAATCCTGTGAAATTCTAAATTCACTATTTTCTGTGCAACTGTGGAAATCTGTTAATTTTGTGCTCAGTTGCCATAGCCTCTTCTATATAATTCTGGTTTATGGCTTGATTAAATTTTTAGTCGACTTTAAGGTCGTGTTATTTTTATCAGTTGTAAAAGTAATTTCCGCCATAAGCTTTGCATTAAAACGAACAAATATACCTTTCTGTCAGAACATCCCAATCAATCTTTCTTTACAGTATGGATGGATGCTTTATTAGCATCACTGTTGACCATCCACATCGATTTTATGTCTTATCTCATTAACCTGCTCATAAACTCCCGCCTCCAGAGATATATGCGTCCCCCAAACACGATGTTAAAAGGTTGATTTATTTAAAAGGAGATATTGCAATGGCTCATACTGCTAGATCAAATTGCAAACTTTTTTATACACTAGCCTCTTAAAGATGCTCAAATAACTTATAAGATATTATTTATCAATTAGTTACAAATAATTTAGCTAGCCAGAAAATGGTGATATTATTGGCATCCAGCTAAACTTCGTCTAAAACTAAAATAAAAAAGCCCTGCCATGCGGCAGGGCTTCCATTCTTCTTGCTAATTACCAGAACCGAGGCTCCTACAACCCTTTGCTCATCATTTCCAGAAAATCTGCGTTTGTTTTGGTCTTAGAAAGTTTCTCCAGCAGCAATTCCATAGCTTCGACTTCGCTGAGCTGGCTGAGAATTTTACGCAGAATCCAGATGCGGTTTAAGTCTTTTTCGGGGATGAGCAATTCCTCTTTTCTAGTACCAGAACGGCTGATATCAATGGCCGGGAAGATTCGCTTGTCTACCAGACGGCGGTCAAGGTTTATTTCCATATTGCCAGTCCCTTTAAATTCTTCAAAAATAACATCATCCATACGGCTGCCAGTATCCACCAGGGCTGTAGCCACGATGGTCAGGCTTCCCCCTTCTTCAATTTTTCTGGCTGAACCAAAGAATTTCTTTGGTTTGTTGAGGGCGTTGGCATCTATACCACCAGATAGAACCTTACCCGAGGGCGGGACAATGGCGTTATGGGCACGGGCAAGCCTGGTGATGGAATCCAATAGGATAACCACATCGCGCTTTAATTCCACCAGCCTCTTGGCTTTTTCCAGGACGATGTTAGCCACCTGAACGTTACGAGTGGGTGGCTCATCGAAAGTTGAGGCTACCACTTCTCCGTTGACACTTCTTTTAAAATCTGTAACCTCTTCAGGACGTTCGGCAATTAGCAGGACAATAAGGAATATCTCAGGATGATTCTTCTCGATAGATTTAGCAATTGTTTTTAACAGGGTGGTTTTTCCCGCTCTCGGTGGCGAAACGATCAAACCTCTCTGCCCCTTCCCTATCGGGGTTAACAATTCCATTACCCGGGCGTTCATGTTTTTTGGATTACCATCCTGAAGTTTGATTAGCTCAAAAGGATAAACCGGCGTCAGCTGTTCAAAATAAACATTTCTTCTGGCTTCCAAGACTACGTCCGGATGCAGAAAATTAATGGCTTCTATTTTAATCAGGGCAAAATACTTTTCTCCGTTTTTTGGCGGTCTGACTACACCCGAAATCGTATCTCCTGTGCGCAGTTGGAATTTTCTAATCTGCGAGGGAGAAACATAAATATCATCCTGACTGGGTAGATAGCTGAACTCTGGCGCTCGCAGAAAACCAAACCCGTCTTCCAGGATTTCCAGTACACCTTCAGAAAACAGCAGCCCCTGTTTTTTGGCCTGGGCTTCAAGAATCTTAAAAATTAGGTTATGCCGGGATGAATTCTCAATGTCCTCGTCTTCCAGGCCTAAAGCCGCAGCAATTTTTTTGAGCTGCGACATTTCCTTTTCTTCCAGGTCAATCAGACTGTACTCTTTCATTTCTTACACCTCGCTTCTGTTAAAATTTTTATATATATGGAAATCCTCATACTTTAAGCTTAAGCGAAAGTTATAAAAGTTATAAATTAATTTTATTTACTAAAAAGGTCGCTAATTTTTAGGACCTATTTTATAGTTCAATTAGTCAATTTCGGTTCTTTACTCACAGCCGGAGGGGTTTTTTCTTTAACCACCGGAGATTCTTCGCGCCTTTCTTCAGATGGAGTTCCATTCCTTGGCAACAATTCTCTTGTCAGGGCAATTTTTAAGACCTGGTCCATGTTTTCCACCAGGTGAATTTTTAAACCCTGTTTTAATTTTTTGGGCAGGTCTTTTAAATCCGGCTTGTTATCAACTGGTAGAATTACTTCAGTTATTCCCTCGCGGTAAGCAGCTAAAAGCTTTTCTTTTATCCCTCCAACAGGGAGAACTTTGCCCCTGAGGGTTATTTCTCCGCTCATGGCCACTTTTTTGCTGACCGGAATGCCGGTTAAGAGAGAAATAATGGCTGTGGCGATGGTTATGCCGGCTGAAGGACCTTCCTTGGGCGTAGCTCCTTCCGGCACATGAATATGTATGTCGAAATTTTTCTCCAATTCTTTTCCCATATGCAGGTCGTAAAGCTTTCCGCGGACATAACTGTAAGCTGCCTGGGCTGATTCCTGCATAATTTCACCTAGCTGTCCGGTCAGCATCAGGTTCCCTTTTCCCTGTATTTTGGTGGCTTCAAAGGTCAATAATTCTCCGCCAAATTCGGTCCAGGCCATGCCCAGAGCCACACCAATTTCATCCTGCTTATCAATTTCCAGTCGCCGGTATTTTGGTACTCCTAGGTAATTTTCCACAGTTTTGGGAGTAATCTTTTCATGATAATCTTTGCCCCTGGTCACTACTTTTTTAACCATTTTACGGCAGATAGAGGTAATTTCCCTTTCCAGGTTCCGAACTCCAGCTTCCCGCGTGTATTCTCTGATTATTTTTAAGATAGCTTGGTCGCTAAAGGTCAAACTAGAAGGGCTTAAACCATGGGCCTTAAGTTGTTTAGGAATCAAGAATTTCTTGGCAATCTGCAGTTTCTCATCTTCTGTATACCCTGGAATCCTGATAATTTCCATCCTGTCCAGTAATGGTTTGGGAATGGGGTCAACAGAATTAGCCGTAACGATAAACATTACTTGAGACAGGTCAAAATCAGTATCAATATAATGGTCTAAAAACTCTTTGTTTTGCTCTGGGTCCAAAACTTCCATAAGTGCTGCTGCCGGATCTCCCCGATAATCCATGCTCATTTTGTCTACTTCATCCAGGAGAAAAACCGGGTTTTTAGTACCAGCTCTTTTTATCATCTGGATTATCCGGCCTGGATAAGCTCCGATGTATGTCCGGCGGTGTCCACGAATTTCTGCCTCATCTCTAACACCACCAAGAGAAAGCCGCACAAACTTACGACCAGTTGCCCTGGCAATAGATTTTCCCAGCGAAGTCTTACCCACGCCCGGAGGCCCGATAAAGGCTAGAATTACTCCTTTAGGATTTTTTACCAGCTGTCTGATGGCCAAATATTCGAGAATTCTTTCTTTGACTTTTTCCAGTCCGTAGTGATCTTGGTTAAGAATCTTCTCAGCTTCTTTCAGGTCTCTTTTCTCTCTTGACTTTTTATTCCAAGGCAAGGAAATCAGCCAGTCTAAGTAATTACGGCTGACCGTGGCTTCGGCTGACATCGGCGGCATGGTTTCTAGTCGTTCTATTTCTTTAAGAGCTTTTTCTTGTGCATCAGGAGGCATCTGCGCTTCAGCTACTTTTCTTTTTAATTCTTCAATTTCATTCGGTTGTTCTTCTTTTTTAAACTGGGCTCCTGGAATAAAAGTTCTCTGCGCAGTTTCCCTTCCCGCTCGTCTTTTCCCGGCTGCCGATGGTTCCCGGCCGAAAGTGTTTACCAGCGATTCCTGAAGTAAAAATTTTAATCTGCGCAGTCTCTCCTTGGTGCTGACGGTTTCCAGGAGATTTTGTTTTTCTTCCAGCGGTAGGTAAAGATGAGAGGAGATAATGTCGGCAATTCTATCTGTGGAATTTTCTCGCAGAGCCGGAATTATGGAATCTATGTTAGCATTCTGGTTAACCTTTAGGTATTCCTCAAACAGAGAGAGAACTCTCTGCAGTAATTCTCTGGTTTCTGGAGAATCATCTTCTTTTTCTTTAAGCACTTTAGCAATAATCTGGTAGTAAGGATAGGTGGAAAGGTACTCTATTATCCGCGCCCGATTCAATCCTTCCACGATGACCTTCATATTTCTTTCATCAGATTTGACCGTCCTGATAATCCGAGCTGTCACTCCCATAGAATAGATATCTTTGGGCAAGGGATTATCTATGGTGGCATCCATCTGGGCCGCCAAGAAAATTAATTTGTCCTGTTCATAAGCTTTCTCCAGAGCCTTGATGGAAGAAGGCCGCCCGACAATAAAGGGCACTAGCGTAGCCGGAAAGACCACCAAGTCCCTCAGGGGAATCAAGGGTATGTTTTTTATTAATTCAGATTTTTCAAATTTATCACTCATCTCAGGCTCCAATTACTTGTTTATACTTCTCAAAAGTCAACCTCGGTTCCTCCACCATCTGCCTAGTAATGACCACTTTTTTTAGCTGTTTGTGAGATGGCAGATAGAACATCAAATCAAGCATCAGGTCTTCAATAATGGACCTTAAACCCCGAGCGCCCAGCTTTCTCTCCAATGATTTTTCAGCCATGGCTTCCAGAGCCTCCTGGGTGAATTCTAATTCCACCCCCTCTAGTTCAAAAAGTTTCTGATACTGTTTTATGATAGCGTTTTTAGGTTTAGTCAAAATATCAATAAGATGGTCTTTGCCTAATTCATGGAATACAGACACTACCGGGATTCTGCCCACCAGCTCGGGAATCAAGCCAAATTTAATCAGGTCATCAGGAATTAAGTGCTGGTAAATTTCTGCAGTCTCAGGCCGAAGAGGTTTCTGGTCAGTCTTAAACCCAACTTTTGATTTTCCCAGTCTCTGAGCGATGATTTTGTCCAGTCCGACAAAAGCTCCACCGCAGATAAATAGAATATCTGTGGTATCTATTTGAATGAATTCCTGATAGGGATGTTTTCTCCCACCCTGAGGTGGCACATTGGCCACTGTTCCCTCGATGATTTTGAGTAGTGCCTGTTGTACTCCCTCCCCAGAAACATCCCGGGTAATAGAGGGGCTTTCACTTTTCCGGCTTATTTTATCTATTTCATCTATGTAAACAATGCCTTTCTGGGTCCTTTCCAGGTCTCCCCCGGCTGCCTGATAGAGCTTAAGCAACACATTTTCCACATCTTCTCCGACATAGCCAGCTTCGGTCAGGGTGGTAGCATCGGCGATAGCAAACGGAACAGATAATAATTTAGCCAGCGTCTGGGCCATAAGAGTTTTCCCCGTGCCCGTAGGTCCAATTAACAAGATATTACTTTTACTTATTTCCACATCCTGGTCTTTTGGCAGGCTAATCCGTTTATAATGGTTGTAAACAGCCACAGAAATCTTTTTTTTGGCTTCTTCTTGACCGATAATAAACTCATCCAGCGCTTTTTTTATCTCCACCGGAGTCAAAATTGTTTCTTTTTTCGGCCGGAAATCAACCTTTCTTTTTGGGTGGTCAGAGTGCAAAAGAGCATGGGCTATATCTACACAGCTATCACAGATGTAGACACCATTAGCTCCGCCGATCAACCTACCTACCTCGTTCTGGGGACGGTGGCAGAAACTGCAGGTCAAACCGCCAGAGAGGTTTTTCCGGTCTTCATTAGTCATGTTTTTAATGCCTCATTCTTTCCTTGAGCTTAAATGCTTTCAGCCTGTTTTTCGCTCCGCGAAACGATAATTTCATCAATTATTCCGTAATCCCGGGCCTGTTCTGGGGTCAGGATAAAATCCCTCTCCACATCCACCTGAATTTTTTCCACGGGCTGCCCGGTATGTCTGGACAGAATCCGATTGAGGGATTCGCGCATCCGAAGTATCTCTTTGGCCTGAATGGCCAGGTCTGTGGCCTGACCATGGAACTCGCCAAAGGGCTGATGAAGAATGATCCGGGAATTGGGTAAGGCGTATCTTTTACCGGACTGGCCAGCGGCCAGCAACACAGCGGCCATGCTAGCAGCCTGTCCTAGGCAGATGGTAGTCACGGGAGACTTGATAAATTGCATGGTATCATAGATAGCCAGTCCGGCCGTAATACTGCCTCCTGGAGAATTTATGTAAAGAGATATATCCGCTTTGCTGTCTTCTGCTTCCAGGTAAAGCAACTGAGCAATAGTCAAATTCGCCACTTCATCGGTAATTTCAGTGCCCAAAAAAATGATCCTATCTTTTAACAGACGGGAATAAATATCATAGCCCCGTTCGGAACGTCCGTTTGTTTCTATTACGAAGGGAATTAAGGCCATGCTCAGCCTTTACTTTATTATAATCTTATCTTCTAAAAAGTCAATGGTTTTGCGCAGCAACAGGTTCAGACGCCAGTCTTCCAGTCTTTCTTCTCTAACCAGGGCTTCTTTAAGCTTATCTACTGGCACATTTCTTTCCTCGGCAATTTTCTTAATTTCTTCATCCAGCTCAGCATCTGATACAGCCAACCCTTCTTTCCTGGCAATTTCTCTCATCAACAGATGATGTTTAAGATTCTTTTCTGCCTGAGACCTAGCCTGCGCTGCCACCTGGGGCCAGACCTCCCGGGGAATTTTCTTGAGCTCCTCTTCCCGGAACTGCCTGGCAATTATGGCTTCGGCTTCTTCTTTAACCATGCTTTCCGGGATAGTCAGGTTGATTTTTTCTGCTAACCGGGATAAGAACTCGTCAATAATCTGACTGCGTTTTTCTGCTTCCCGATGTTTAATCAAGTCTTGCCTGATTTTCTCTTTAAGCGCTTCCAGACTATCTACTTCATCCACCGTCTTGGCGAATTCGTCGTTTAACTCCGGTAACTTCTTTTCTTTTATTTCCAGGACTTTTACCCGGTATTCAAGTTGCCTGCCGGCAAATCTCTTCTGTTTATAATCTTCCGGGTAAGAAACAGTAAACGTTTTTTCTTCACCCGGTTTCATCCCGGTCAGAGAGGCGTTAAGCTGGGGTTCATTCTCGGCGTGCCCAGCCAGAACGACTATTTTTTCTACTGGCAGGAATTTCTTTTCAGCCAGGTCTTTGCCCTGTATTTCAATTACCACATAATCACCATCAACCACTCCCCTGTCATTTACAGGCAAGTATTCGGCAGCATTTTCCTGTATGTTTTTTAGAATGGTTTCAATCTCTGATTCTTCTATTTTTATTTCTTCCAGCTTAATTTTTTCTCCCAGATAATCGTTTGGCAGATTAAATTCCGGCCAAACCTCAAACTCCACCTGATACTTAACGCCCTTTTCCAGGTCGAAATCAATAGACTTCACTCTTGGCACACTCACCGGATAGACATTCAGGGTTTCCAGCTCCTGCCGGAGGTTTTCTGGTATAAGGGTATCAAGGATATCTTCCCGGATTTCGCCCTGAAACATCTTCTCCACCATTTCTCTCGGGGCGTGTCCCTGACGGAAACCTGGGAGCTTTACTCTAGCTATGTACTTTTTCAGGACTTTTTCATACTCTTTTTTTACCTCTTCAGCAGAAATTTCCAGGTCCATAGTTCTGAGAGTCGGGCTGAGGATTTTTAAACGATCCTGGTTGGTGTTTTGCTCCATGTGATTTTCCTTTTTAGTTTTATAATTCCCGATTTTTTGCGGGATTTTTAGTTTCTCTGGTGGGCAGAGCGGGAATCGAACCCGCACTCCTTTTCAGGAACTAGGTCCTAAGCCTAGTGCGTCTGCCAATTCCGCCACCTGCCCATTATAAAAAAAGCCTGGGTTTGCTACATGGCTAACGAAAGGTTAGAAAAATTAATACCATATATTTAAGATTTAGTCAATTGAACAGCTGGCCTTATTTTATCAACTTGCTCAACCTTTCGGCCAGATTGCGGTCAAGTCTCTGTAAGACCTTAAGTACTTCCCTAGCGCTGAAATTATCGTTCAGGTTAATGTAAGTTACTGCTAAATTATACTGAGCTACAGCGTTATTGGGATTTAGCTGCACGGATTTTTCCAGGTAAGGAAGCGCCTTTTCAAAGTCCTTCAGGAACATATATTCCAGGCCGATATTCAACCACCCGTTCGGGTCATCAGGAGCTAGAGCATTGTATTTTTTGAAGGCTTCCACTGATTCCTGATGTTTATTCAATTTACTATAAACTTGCCCCAGACTGTACCAGGCATAATTATAATCATTCTTGATGGCCAAGCATTCGTTTAAGGTTCTGGCTGCCTCTTGCAGCTTGTTCATCTTAAAGTATAAAATGGCCATATTCAAATAAGCTACTTCATTTTTTGGGTTAAGCTCAATCAGCCTTTTGACGGCCTCAATTCCTTTCTCATAATTTCCGACCTTGTCATACATTTGGAGAATCTGATTGTAATAAACATAGGCATCCTTGTTGTTAAGATTAGCCAGCTTGAGATAAACCTGTTCGGCCTCTTCATATCTCCCGCTGTCAGCCAGAAGCTGGGCCAGGGAATAATTACATTTGATATCATTAGGGTTCAGCTTCAGTGCTTCTTGGTAAGCTTGAATGGCCCGGACATCGTCTTTAAGATTCTGATAGGTTTGAGCCAGCTTAAACCATCCACTCCAGGGGTTAGGCGGGTTACTTTGAACAAATTTTAGATAATTTTCGGCAGCTTTGTTAAAATCTTTTAATTCTTCATAAGCAGAAGCCAGTTCAAAATAAATTTCCTTACTATTTACATTATTGGCTATAGCTTTTTCCAGCTGTTCAGCGGCTTCTTTGAATTTTCTTTCGTTCAACAGGCATAAACCAAGGCCGTAAAGAGCATTCGGTTCATTGGGATTAATCAGCAAAACTTTGCCATAATTAGTATAAGCTTCCTGGTAGTTTTTTAAATTATAGTAGCATTTGCCTAGCATCAGGTAAGCTTCTAGGTCATCGGGTTTGAATTTTATGTACTTCTCAAGATAGATGATGGCCGTTTGCGGCTCATTCAGACTGGCAGCTACTTTCCCAAAAAGCCTGGTCCCTTCCATAGTTTCCAGATAGTTTTCTTTGGCCACATTCTTGAGCTCAACACCTTTTACCTGCCTGTTTAGCCTTCTAATTACTTCGATAGGCACCCCATACCTGATACCAGGTCCGAGAACCATGGCTACCCCCGCTACTTTACTATTACTGGAAAATATCGGAGCACCACAGGCCGGTTTTTCCAGAGAAGCTGCCAGGTTAATCAGTTTCGGTTCTCCAGGGATAATCTCAAAAAATTCTTTTACCTCACTTTCGGTGATAATAATCTGTCCGTTGATTTCAGATAAAACAAAAACTCGCGTACCCACAGGTAAGGAAAAAGCTGTTTCCAGAGGAACTGGCTCGAGTTTTCCTTTTATCCTGACCAGGGCCAGGTCATAGTCTTTATCTATGAGAAGGAGCGCTTCGACTTTGCTTTTCTTACCAGAAATGGTAGTTACTTCAGCTTCATTGGCCTGAGAAACCAGATGATAGGGGACTATGACACGGTCCTCGTCTATGACAAATCCTGTTCCTTCGCCCACCACATTCTTGTTCTTATCCCAGCTGATTAAGGTTAACACACCTGAGGAATATTTTGTCAGTGCTTCACTGATTTCCTGGGCCAAAGAGAAAGAAAAGGTAAATATAACAGTAAATAAAATTAAAAGCCAACTCCTGATGTTCATCATGCCTCCTTCCATTCGTACATATTTATTTATAATTTAGTTTAAACTTTGAAGTCAACAGAATATAATAAGAAAAATTTATTGAGAACTAGAAAATGAAGAAAAAAAAGATCACT
>JACIYK010000084.1 GCA_014359965.1 Candidatus Aminicenantota bacterium | reverse complement strand
TTAAACGCCGTCCATAAAGAAGCAGGCGCTAAGATGATTGAATTTGCCGGCTGGGAAATGCCGGTGGAGTACAAAGGGCTTATGGATGAACACCTGGCGGTTAGAACCAGGGCCGGTCTGTTTGATGTCAGCCACATGGGCGAAATAATGGTGGAAGGACCTGAGGCTCTGGCCTGTGTTCAATACCTGACTCCCAACGATGTGGCCAGGCTTTCTCCTGGACAGGTTCAGTACACGGCTTTAACCACACCAAAGGGTACCTTCGTGGACGACATGTTGGTCTATTGTTTAAACGTTCCTGACCGTTATCTTCTGGTAGTCAATGCTGCCAACACAGATAAGGACTTTGCCTGGATAAAAGAAAAATCAGCTCCTTTTAAAGTTCAGGTTACTAATCTCAGCGACGACTATTCCCAGTTAGCTCTTCAAGGGCCCTTGGCTCAGGAAATACTTCAACCTCTGACTGACATAGACCTGAGCCAGATGAAATCTTTTCATTTTGCTTACGGAAAGGTCGCTGGAATAGAGTGCCTGGTTTCCAGAACAGGTTATACTGGAGAAGACGGCTTTGAAATTTATACCACTTCAGCCACACCTGATATTATCTGGAAGACTATCATAGCTGAGGGAACACCCAAAGGTCTGCTGCCTGTGGGTCTGGGAGCGCGGGATACGCTGAGGCTGGAAGCCAAGTTGATGCTTTACGGAAATGACATTGACGAAGAAACTACAGTGCTGGAAGCTGACCTCAAATGGATAGTTAAGTTCCAGAAGGGTGATTTCCTGGGCAAAGAAGCGCTGGAAAAGCAGCTTCGGGAAGGACTAAAAAGAAAGCTGGTTGGTTTTGAGCTGGTTGATAAGGGTATTGCCAGACCGCATTATCCAGCTTACCTCCACGGCCAAAAGGTTTCTGAGGTGCGTTCTGGAACCTTTTCTCCTTTTCTGAAAAAAGCCATCGGCCTGCTTTATCTGCCGATTGAATACACCAACCCTGGAACGGAGTTTGAGATAGGTATCAGAGACAAGATGGTCAAAGCCCGTGTGGTACCCACACCCTTTTACAAAAGGGAAAAGAAATAAATTTTAGCTTTTAAAAATAAGGAGGAATAATGTACCCGGAAAATCTTTATTACACCAAAGACCATGAATGGCTGAAAGTTGAGGGGGACGAAGCCATAATCGGAATTACTGATTTCGCCCAGAAACAATTAGGAGATATAATCTACGTAGACCTGCCGCAGGTAGGTAAAGTAGTGGAAGCCCATCAGTCCATTGCCTCTGTTGAGTCAGTAAAGTCTGTTTCTGATGTTTTTTCTCCTGTCTCGGGCGAAGTCATGGCCGTAAATGAGGCGCTGAGCCAGACCCCGGATGTGATTAATAAGGACCCCCACGGAGAAGGCTGGATTGTCAGAATCCGGATTAAAAACAAGGAAGAGCTGAACAGCCTCCTGAAAGCTGCTGATTACGAGAAATACCTGGAAGGTCTTGAACACTGAGTTGCTGCCAGAGCGGAAATATTTTCTGGCGGTCTGGATAAAAATTTGAGCTGGGGGAAAAATATGAGCTATATTCCGATCAGTGACCGAGATAAAAAGGAGATGCTGGCTAAAATCGGGGTGAACTCTGTTGAAGAACTGTTCAGCAGCATCCCGGAAAACGTCAGGCTGAAGCAAGAATTAAACCTTCCCGCTCCGTTGTCGGAGATGGAAGTGCTGGACTATTTTACGGAAAAAGGGAAAAAGAATGATTTTTCCCGTTATCTTCACTTCTTGGGCGGCGGTGCTTACGAGCATTTTATACCAGCGGTGGTGGATTATTTGAGTTCGCGTAGCGAATTCGTCACGCCTTACACTCCTTATCAACCTGAAGTCAGCCAGGGGACGCTGCAAGCCATCTTTGAATTTCAGACTCTGATTTGCCAGCTGACTGGCCTGGACATAGCCAATGCCTCTCTTTACGATGGAGCCACTGGAGCTGCCGAAGCCATCCTCATGGGTTACCGGTTAAAGAATAAAAAGAGACTTCTGGTGGCCTCTAACGTTAACCCGCAGTACCGGGAAGTGATTTACACCTACACTAAGAACCTCGGCCTGGAAATGGTGGAAATTCCCTATGATAAAACAGGGAAGATTGACCAGGCTGGTTTGACTGCTTCTCTCAACGACGACACTTCGGTTTTACTCTGCCAGTCGCCAAATTATTTTGGCGTGATTGAGGATATCAGATCACTGGCTGAACTGGCGCATAATCAGGGAGCACTGCTGGCCGTAGTAATTTCCGAGCCGGTTTCCCTGGGTCTTCTGGAAGCTCCAGGGAAACTGGGGGCTGATATCGTAACTGGTGAAGCTCAATCGTTTGGCCTACCGCTCAGTTTTGGTGGTCCCTTCCTGGGCTTTATGGCCTGCAGGAAAGAGTTTGTCCGCCAAATGCCAGGCCGGATAGCCGGTCAAACGGTTGATGTGGAAGGCCGACGGGGGTTTGTCCTGACTCTTTCTACAAGAGAACAGCATATCCGCCGGGAAAAAGCCACTTCCAACATCTGTACCAACCAGGCTCACTGCGCGCTTCGGGCCACTATCTTTCTGGAAACGCTTGGCCGGGAAGGGTTGAAAAAATTAGCCTGGCTCAATTTACAAAAAGCTGCCTACGCTGCTGAGCAGCTTACTTCTCTGCCTGGTGTTTCCCGGAAGTTCACCGGACAAGTCTTCAACGAATTTGTTCTAGAGTTTCCTGACTGCTGGGAAAAGATAGATAAAAAGCTTCAAGAAAAGGGTATTCTTGGAGGTCTGGCTCTAGGCCATCACTATACTGGGCTGGAGAATTGCGCTCTGATAACAGTTACAGAAGTTCATAATAAAGAAAAAATTGATGCCTATGTGCAGGCCCTGAAGGAGGTACTGGCATGATCAACCTCATCCGCGAACCATTGATTTTTGAAATAAGCTCACCGGGTAAAAGTGCGGTCAGATTGCCTGAGCTTGATGTACCGGAAAAAAAAGATTTGCTCTCTGGAGTTCCCTTGAGAGATGATATTGAAGGTTTTCCGGAAGTATCTGAAACTGAACTTACTAGGCATTTTGTCCGGCTTTCCCAGATGAATTACTGTGTTGATTTTGGTTTTTATCCCCTTGGTTCCTGCACTATGAAATACAACCCAAAGATAAATGAAAAGGTAGCGGCCATGCCAGCCTTTACCATGGGTCATCCACTTTTGCCAGAAGACCTGGTCCAGGGCAACCTGGAACTGATGAAGTTTCTGGAAAAATTACTCTTGGAAATAACAGGGATGGAGGCCATTACCCTGCAGCCAGCCGCTGGAGCTCATGGTGAACTTACGGGCATGATGCTTATCAGGGCTTACCATACGGCCCAGGGGAATCCCAGAAAGTATGTTCTTATACCGGATTCCGCTCATGGTACTAATCCATCTTCGGCCCATTTGTGTGGCTACATAGTCAAAGAAATAAAATCAAATGAGCGGGGCACTGTCTCTGTGGAAGACCTGGAAAAAGAAATGACCGAAGAAGTAGCTGCCCTGATGCTCACCAACCCCAATACTCTGGGTGTATTTGAATCTGATATTTGCCAGATTGCTGATATAGTTCATGCTAAAGGTGGCTTTCTTTATATGGACGGAGCCAACCTAAATGCCATGGTGGGGGTAGCCAGGCCAGGTGATATGAAGGTTGATGTCCTGCATCTTAACCTGCACAAAACCTTTTCCACACCCCACGGAGGCGGCGGACCAGGTTCAGGTCCGGTGGCGGTCAAGAAAATCCTTGAGCCATTCTTGCCCGTGCCAGTGATTGAGGAAAAGGATGGCCGCTTTCACCTGAATTACAACCGGCCTTTGTCTATTGGTCGGGTTAAAAGCTTTTATGGACAATTTCTGGTGATGCTCAAAGCCCTGGCTTACATCTTGACTCTTGGTCCCCAAGGTTTGCGGGAAGTGGCTGAAGTAGCGGTTTTGAATTCTAACTACATCAGAAAGAGCCTAGAAGGAATCTACCACCTGAAGTACGAAACGCCCACGCTGCACGAATGCGTTTTTTCCGACAAATTCCAGAAGGAATACGGAGTGAGCAACCTAGATATTTCCAAGAGATTACTTGATTATGGCCTGCATCCGCCAACTATGTCCTTCCCGCTGATTGTCCATGGGGCACTGATGATTGAGCCAACAGAAACAGAAAGCAAACGCGACCTGGACCTTTTTATAGAAGCCATGAAAGCTATTGCTGAAGAAGCTAGAGAGAAGCCAGAGCTTCTAAAAACAGCTCCTCATGTTACTTACGTTAGAAGACTTGATGAAGTTCAAGCGGCCAGGAATCCAGTTTTAAGATGGGAAAAGACCAGCTGAGAAAGCAGGAAATTTTATAGATAATCCGGATAGATAATTGGTTAAAGGATAAGTATCTATGAGCATGCAGCAACTTTTCCTGAAACTTTATAATTATTGGTCAAAGCAGGGCTGTTACATCGCGCCGACTTATGACCTAGAGGTGGGGGCCGGGACCATGACACCGGACACGTTTTTCCGGGTGCTGGGCAAAAAACCATGGAAAGTAGCTTATGTACAGCCTTCCCGGAGACCCACTGATGGCAGGTATGGTGAAAACCCCCATCGGGTGCAGAAACACTTCCAATTCCAGGTGATTATGAAACCATCACCCCTGGACATCCAGAGAATTTATCTTAACAGTTTGGTGTATCTGGGTATTAATCTTTTAGAACATGACTTGCGATTTGACGAAGATGACTGGGAATCTCCGACTATCGGCGCCTGGGGCGTAGGCTGGCAGGTTCTGCTGGATGGCCTGGAAATCACTCAATTCACCTATTTTCAGCAGGCTGGAGGTCTGGAGCTTTTTCCGGTCTCGGTTGAAATCACCTACGGACTGGAAAGGCTAGAAATGTTCCTTGAACAGAAAGATAACATATATGACCTTAATTGGTCAAAGGATGTCAGTTATCGCGATCTCCGTTTTCGCGAAGAAAGAGAATTTTCCATCTACAATTTTGAGCAGGCTGATACCCAGATGCTTCAGCGCTGGTTTAATGCAGCCGAAAAGGAAGCCCACCGGCTGATAAACCAGGGTCTGCTTATGCCGGCTTATGATTATTGTCTGAAATGTTCCCATCTTTTTAACCTGCTGGATGCTCGCGGAGCCATCAGTGTAACCGAGAGGGTCAAACTCATCGGTCAGGTCCGGACACTGGTTAATCAGATAGCCAGAAAATTTGTTGAACAGGAAGGAGGAGAAAACTGATGGAATTCCTGCTGGAAATAATGACAGAAGAATTGCCCTCCTCTCATGTAAGGTCAGCGCTGGTCCAGCTGGAAGAAAAATTTCTGCAGGTTTTTCAAGAAGCCAGGATTACCATCCATCGCCTGCAAACGCTTGGAACCTGCCGCCGTCTGGTGGTTCTGGCGGAGCTGGCTGCTGGTCAACCAGATGAAGAAGAAGTGGTGACTGGACCACCACGGCATATCGGACTCTTACCTGACGGAACTTTTTCGCCAGCTGCTCTGGGGTTCGCCCGCTCTCAGGGAATAGCCCCGGAGAAACTTGAAGTCGTTAAGACCAAGAAAGGTGAGTACCTGGGGTTTAAAAAACTGAGAAAAGGCATATCAACAGAAAAAATAATAGCTGAAAAGCTTCCGTCTGTTATTTCTTCTTTGAGTTTCCCCAAGAGTATGAGATGGGCAGAAGGAAGCTTTCGTTTTTCTCGGCCAATAAAGAACCTGCTCTGTCTTTTTAATGGCCAGGTGGTAGAGGTGAGTATTGAAAGCCTGCCATCTGGAAATCGCACCTATGGCCATTTCATCCATTCTCCGGTTACTTTAGAAGTAAATAATTTTGCTGAATACGAAAAGAAGCTCAGAGAGAATTTTGTCCTTATAGACCCGGAAGAAAGAAAAAGGTCAATCTTGAACCAGTTTAAGGAAAAACTGGCGAGCCTTAATGCTCAGGTTTATCCAGATGAAGGGTTGCTGGAAAGAATGCTCTGGAATGTAGAGTACCCGCTGGTTATCATAGGCAGCTTTCCAGAGAAATTCCTGAAATTACCTATTGAAGTGTTGTCCACAGCAATGCGCGAAGGCCAGAAACTTTTTTCTGTGGTCAAAGGAAGAAAACAATTGCCTTATTTTCTGGGCATTGCTGATGCTCCGGCAGACCCTAAGGGCTTTATCGCATCTGGCCATGAAAGAGTTTTAAAGGCCAGGTTGGAAGATGCCCGGTTTTTCTGGGAAAACGACCTGAAAGTGCCTTTAACCGAGCGGGTTAATGGTCTGAGTCAGGTAATTTTTCAGGAAAAACTTGGTACTTATTTAGATAAAGTTGAGAGGATGCAGAAGCTGGTTGTCTATCTGGCTGACCGGCTGGAAGTTAGAAATCAGAAAAAAGAGCTGGTTGAAGCAGCTAGGCTGAGCAAAGCAGATTTACTGACGGAAATGGTCAGGGAATTTCCAGAGCTCCAGGGGAAAATGGGCGGTCTCTATGCTCGAGAACAGGGGCTGTCTGGAACTATCAGCCGAGCTATCTATGAACATTATCTGCCGCAGTCCCTGGATGACCCGGTGCCTGATTCGCTGGGTGGAGCGGTGCTTTCTTTGGCCGATAAGATGGATACGGTCGTTGGCGTTCTAGGAGTTGGCTACACCATTAGCGGTTCCAGTGATCCTTTTGGTCTAAGGAGGAACGCGCTGGCTATCTGTAAGATTATCCTGGAAAAGAAGCTGGCCATTTCTCTTGACCGCTTTATCAAGAAATCTATCTCTCTGCTGGAAGGTAAATTAACCGTGCCACCAGAAGATTTGTTTAAGACCTGCCTGGGTTTTTTTGAAGGGCGGGTCAGGTATATTTTTGAAAAACAGGGATACCGTTACGACCTGGTTAATGCTGCCTTGGCACCAGGCTTTGAATTTCTGGTCCAGACTGAAGCCAGATTGAAGGCCTTGAATGAATTAAAACAGAGCAAAAACTTTGAACCCTTTATCCTGATGGCCAAGAGGGTTAAAAACATTCTGAAGGAAATCCCCAAAACCAGGGTAAATACAGCCCTTTTTAAGGAGAAGGAAGAAAAAGAACTGTATTCCATCCTGCAAATTATCAAGAAAAACGTTGAAGATATGCTCAGTAAAGGGGATTATCTTGGTGCCCAGAAAATAGTATTCAGGTTACAGATACCGCTGAACACTTTCTTTGATAAAGTTATGGTTATGGCAGAAGACAAAAAGCTGAGGAACAACCGGTTAGCTCTGCTGGCCATGGTGCAGGACTTAATCCAACAGCTGGCTGATTATTCACAGGTAGTGATAGAAGGAGAAAATAAATCTTCTTAATGGGAAAGAACCGGTTAGTTGATAAAAGGCCTATTTCTCAGATGCGGATTTTCGGTCTTCTACTTCGTAGTCTTCGTCGTCTGTAGTAAGGTCAATATTTCCATCAACAAACTTCTGTTCCAGAGAAATAATTTTAACCAGGTTACCTGGGTAGTTCTGGTTCTTTTTTTCACCATAAACGTTGAATTTTATGCCAGCCTGAAATTTAAAAACTTCATTTTGATAGGTGGAAGACCAGCGCACCTGGCCCAGCAGTACTAGTGGAGCCCTTTCTCCGGGAATAGAAATCTGCAGCTTAATTTTGTTTCCTGGCTTCAACTTCTTACGAGAAGCGAGTTTCAAGCCACCACGGCTTATGTCCAGTAACGGGCAGAATTCTTCATCAAAGCCTTTTTTGGAGAATAGCCAGCGTTCTTTCTGGTAGCAGACCGTAGCCCCAGGAATTTTAAACCTGATGCTTAACCTTTTTTCTAAAGGATACGGTTCCGTATTTTTATTTTTCATTTGCCCCTTTTTTTAAACCTTGCAGAATTTATACAAAAAAATTACCTGTCTGTCAAAAAATATGTTTGTCGGGAGAAAATTCATCCTGTCTTACCTCTGAGCGTTTCCCTACATACGGCTCGGCTTTTTGAGGTTTGATTTTGATGGTGATTCTGGAGCGAATTTCTGGTTTTTCGGGGTTTATAAAGTTAAAAATAAGCTCAGGCTTTTTCACGTAGGTTTCTGGGCTCCTGATGGAGGGTTTTTTCTTCCAGTCCTGGATGACCTTGCTCAGGGCTGAAATGGCATCAAGAATGGATACTCCATGAAAGGCATACTGATCTTTTTGCGGAATAAGGTAGGGTTTGGTTCCCGGCGGATTGGGTGGAGGTATAGTCACCTGGAGGGGTATTTTTTTCTGCACGTATTTGGTGGCTTTGAAAATGAGTCTCTCACCAATATAAAGAGCTACTTCACCCTGAAGATTTTTTACCGGTCTAGTATTTTGTCTCTGGACTACCAGGTCCTGTCCGCTGAGGTTCCAGGTTTCCACCTTAAATTCCAGCTGTAATGTTTTCTTGATAGTGATCTTGTCTGTTTTCAGATAAACATCAAGGTTCAAAAAGAACGGTTGTTCAAAAGAATAGGGAACGGGCAGTTCAATCAGATGAGCTCCCTTTTCCCAGAAACCACCTTCCAACGGCTGGCCTTCTAGGACAAGTTTATAATAGGCTCCAGTGCTCAGGTCAAAACCCAACCTGATGGCTTCTGGAATAGAATTTTCCGGAGCCTGGAGCGGAACCATAAAATTCAGGTTATCAATCAGAGGAAAATTTTCTTTCCAATGGCCCAGGTATTCCAGAACCTGGCTGAAAACACTAAAATCAAGGAATTCCAGCACAGGTTGGTTTTGGCCAGTTTCTTCAAAATAATCGATAAGGGCTTTCTTTTCTTCTTCTACCAGCTCAAGTTTGTTTAGGACAAAAGGCAGAATAGCCAGAGCTTCGGTTCTTTCGTTTTTTTCCAGCTGGGGCAGAATTTCTTCTAATAAAAGATGGGCGGCCTCAAAATCATTATTTTTGAGTTTTGCGTTAATCTCGTTTTTCCAGTCTGGAGTGGCCTGAAGAAGCACGGGCAAAATTAGATGGAGTAAAATCAACAGGAACAAAAGATTGTTTATCTTGTCATTCATGATAGGTAAAAATCAGGGAGAACTCCAGTATCTTTCCTGGAAAGTCGGTCGGAAGCGGGGGAAATGGAGCACTCAATTTAACTGCACTCAAGGCTGCCTGATCAAGAAGCTCGTTGGCGGTAGAATTAATTATTTCCAGATAAATAAGCTGCCCATCACGGTCCACGTGAAGTAAAAGAGATATTATCCTGTTTTCTGGTTTGACTGAAAGTTCCGGTAAAACCCATTTTGCCTGAATGTTGTTTACTACCTTTTCTGCCCAGGGATTTATGTCATAGCTGTAGGTTGAGGCCAGACCTCCTGGGCCAGCCAGTCCAGATGGAATCGGTTTTCCGGCCGGGGAAAACTTTAAACCTTTGCCTGATTGTCTATATCCTTGGGGACTGAGGTATTTATAAACATCTCCTTTAAGAGCCTTTTTTTGCTCACCTTTTTCCCCCTCGCCCGGAGGAGCAGTCCGGACCGGAAGCTTAAGGCTGAAATTATATTTACCTATGGTTCGAAAACGCCCGGTAAGTGTCAGGACAAAGTCAGAACCGGTCTCCTTTTCCCCACGACCGGAAGCCAGGTAACGGTCCAGGTCAAAGTAATACTTAGCTTCTTCTGAACCAGACTGTCCAGTTGTCCCAGTTAAAAGTTTCTTGCTGGGATACTGACCATGACCACCAGCACCTGAAGCGCCGTAGCCAGCTCTGCTGTCCTTTTCTTTTGCCTTCTGGGGAAATAGGTCAGAAGAAGGTGGCTGATTTATGACTTCCTGCAGGTCCTGCGGTAGATTGACCTCAGGGTATTTGGCAATGGCTACTTCCGTTTCCTGGCGGAAAGGGAGAATTTTGATGATGATTTTTGCCTGCCTGAGGTAAAGAATAAGAGCCAGGTGGATGATAAGAGCCACTGCCAGGCTGATTTATGACTTCCTGCAGGTCCTGCGGTAGATTGACCTCAGGGTATTTGGCAATGGCTACTTCCGTTTCCTGGCGGAAAGGGAGAATTTTGATGATGATTTT
>JACIYK010000083.1 GCA_014359965.1 Candidatus Aminicenantota bacterium | reverse complement strand
ATAGACGGATAAAGACGTAATTTTTTATCACAAATTTACACTTTATTTGTTTTTGGTCTTTAGTTTTTGCTCTGGGGGTTTTTGGCCAAAGAATGCAAGCCGTATAATTGGTGGTGGTTTTTAACCAATTCAATATTAATAACGTTTAAACACAAAGCAAAAAATTAAAAAAAAATTGGGGTTTGAGTATTGTGTCCCCCGTTTTTAACGGCGGAAAAGGCCAAGGTACCAGGTAATGAGGGGCTCGCCCCAAATTAAAGCTACGAAAGCAGCCGGAGCGATGAAGGTACCGAAAGGAATTGCAAACTGCAGGTCTTTGCCGCGCAGCTTCACCAGAAGCAATCCCACCACCGCACCTACCACTGAAGAAAGAAAGAGAGTTAAAACTGTGCGCCCAATTCCCAGATAAGCCCCCACCAGCAGCATCATCATCACGTCTCCCATGCCCAGGCCTTCTTTCTTTCGCCAGAGAAGGTAAACCAGATAAACTATCAGTAAAAAGCCTGCTCCCAGCACTGCCCCGAGCAACGACTGCCTTAAGTTCAAATCATAGCGAAACGGTGAATAGACCACTGCCAAAATCAAACCTGGAAGCGTCAGATGGTCAGGTATAATCTGGTGGAAATAATCAATGAAGCCAAGAGCAATCAGGAGGCTGACGAACAGACAATCAGCAAAAAACTGCAGGTCAAAAAATTTCAGATTATGGAAATAGACCAGCACAAAACAGCCAGCCGTAAGAACTTCCACCAGCGGATAGACCAGGGAAATTTTTTCCCCGCAGAACCGGCATTTGCCACCCAGTAAAATGTAGGAGACAACCGGAATGTTGTCGTACCATTTTATCCGGTGCCCGCATTTCGGACAGCTGGACGGCGGCTGGAGCAAACTCTGCTCGCGCGGCAGCCGGTAGATGACCACGTTGAGGAAGCTTCCCCAGACCAGCCCAATAACCACGACAAAGATAATTCTCAGCGTTTCCACCACACCCTCGCTGGTTTTACTTCACCCGTTTTCGGGTCGTAAAGATAATCTTTCCCGTCCAGGTCTTTGGGCACTTCCTTGATAAACCCTGCTCGCACCAACGCCTTCAGCTCCGCAGGCCGCCGGCCGTACCTTTCCTTAAATTTTTCTACGGCCTGTTGTAGGGCCTCCGTGTCCACGGTGCTTTTCACCCGATAAAGATGATTGTAAGCAATTTCTTTCACCCAGTCTTCCTTGGCTGTCTCGTAAACTTCCTTCCACATCTGCCAGGCTTCTGCATAATCCATGGTTTTATAGGCGGCGTTAGCATAAAGCCGTTTGACAATGGGTGGGGCGTCGGGGATTTCCATGGCTTTGCGGTAGTACTCTCTGGCCCGCTCAAAATCCTTCTGCATCTGGGCGATGTGACCGGCCTGAAAAGGGAAAATCCACATGTCAGGGTTTTTCTCCAAGCCCATATCCAGAATCTTATAAGCCAGCTCAGGGTCACGGGCTTCATAGACAGCAATCAGAGCTCCCACCTCATACGGGTCTGTGTATTTTGGGTCCAGCTCAGCAATGATAGAAAAAATGTGCTCCAGGTATTTAAAGCGGTCCGGGATATCGTAGGAGCCGTAATACTGAATTGCCCAAAGATAAATAATGTCCGCTGCCAGAGAAGAATAGCCAAAAGTAGCGTATTTCAGATATTTGCCAGACGGCAGATAAATGATGGATGAGCCTGGCACTTTCTTTCTGACCACTTTATCAGACTGTATTTTCAGCCAGGAAAAAAGCAGCAGGCAGATAATCAGGGATAAAACTAAAATATTCCTCTGGCGGCGCAGAAGTATTTCTCCGCTACTTTTTTCTGTCGCCGTTTTTTTCTCTGCCATTTTACCCTGCACCTCAGATAAAATCCCGCCGGCGGAAAATCAGCATGGCCAGAAGCAGAATAAAAGCTGTGTAAACCAGACCATAAACAAAGCTAATTCCGAGCAGTTTAGTAGGAATTGGCAGTTTATGCACCACCTCGGTCTTGAAGTTGAAGTTTTCCAGGTCGGGCAGAATAATGTATAGAACCTGAAGTGCTGCCCGTCCCACTCCACTCTTGACTTTCTTTATGAGAATTTCCAGGCTCCAGCTCAGATGGCCAATTAAGTAAAAGCCGAGAGAATATAGCGAGGCCAGAATTGGTGTGGTGAAAGTAGAAAAAAGTAAAGCCACAGCGGTCATCAAGCACAGCTCAAAAAATATGTAAAGAATGGCTATGAGAATGCTCCACTCTATGGTAAAAGTGTGGAGAAAAAGTATCAGCAGAAAAATCACGGCCATCAGCACGGTCATAATAAAAATGGTCAGCACCAGCCCGAGGAACTTCCCCAGCAGAAATTCCACCCGATGGATGGGCTTGGCCAGCAGGGTGAAGATGGTTTTCTTGTCAATCTCTTTATAAACCAGTCCGGTGCCCATCAAAATGGCCATCAGCATGCCGAAAAGCTGGATGGAAGCCAGGCCCACATCTTTGATGATTTTTACCCGGTCGCCGACGGTCAGCAGGGCCAGAAACCTGGAAAACAGCAGGCAGATAGCGGCAAAGAAAAACAGCAGATAAAGAACCCGGTCCCTCTTCGCCTCTTTAAAAGTATTCCTGGCAATGGTCGTGATTTTCATTGGTTCTTCACCATGTTGACGAAAATATCTTCCAGGGTTTCAGTCCGGGGCACCAGAGAGACTATTTTGCCTTTTTTCTGCAGCGTCAGGTTCAAGACCTTTTCAATGTTGCTTTCTTCGTAGACTTTGAGCAGCACCCGGTCGCCGCGGCTGGAAAGGCTCTCGCCCAGGCCCTGAAATTCCTCAGCGGGCACTCCGGCCACGGTAATCTCAGTGTAAAGCACTTTTTCTGAAATCAGGTCTCCCAGGTAACCCTGGTTGATGATTTCTCCGGCCAGAATGATGGCCACCCGGTCGCAGATCATCTCAATGTCCTGCAGGATGTGGGAGCTCAGGAAAACGGTCTTGCCTTCTTTCTTCAGGTTGACGATGATGTCGCGAAACTCTTTGCGGCCGATGGGGTCAAGCCCGCCCATCGGTTCATCCAGGATGACCAGAGCCGGGTCGTTGAGCAGCGCCTGAGCCAGGCCGATTCTCTGCAGCATGCCCCGCGAGTATTTGCGAAGCTGAAGCTCTGCCGCTCTTTCCATGCCCACCAGTTTCAGCAGGTAATTGATTTTCTCCTGCTTCTTCTGACCGTGCAGACCGAGCAAGTCGGCGTAGAAGACCAGAAATTCCCGGCCGGTCAGGTAGTCGTAGAAGTAGGGGTTTTCTGGCAGAAAACCTACCTTCTGGCGGGCCCGCGGCCTCAAGGAATCTTCACCGAAAATTTTTATTTCCCCGGCTTCAGGAAAAATCAGGTTCAGGATGCACTTGATGGTGGTCGTTTTGCCTGCGCCGTTCGGCCCTAAGTAGCCGAAGATCTCGCCTTCGTTCACGTAAAAAGAGACACCTTTAAGAACCTGTTTTTTCTTTGGAATGAAACCCAGTTTGTAAGATTTTTTGACGTTGTTAAGTTCCAGTACTTTGCCCATCTTGTATAAAGCTATACAAAAATGGTGGGTTCCTGTCAATACCACCTCGTCTGAGGAAACGGCAGAAAAAATTGAGCCTGCCTGGTTTGTTTTTTAACTGCTTTTTCTTTGTTAATCTAATCTAACTTCACTTAGAGGGGATAACTTATTTGCTTTATATCTTCATAGGCTCGCTGATTTAATTTTAAGCTGTTTTCAGCTCGGGTTAGTTTTCTGGTAAGTGTCTAGACTATCGTTCACATTTCAATTTAACTTATTTTTTTAATTATTTCTTATCTATTTCTGGCTTTTTAAATGTGTTTCAAACAATTTGAAAATTCTCCGGTATTCATCAACCCAGGCCGAGGTCGTCCGGAAAGAGTGGTTTTCCACCGGGTAGATGGCCACTTCCCAGTTTTCTTTGCCCAGCTCTATCAGCCGCTGCACCAGTCTGACCGTATCTTGAAAATGGACGTTGGTGTCAACCATGCCATGGCAGATAAGCAGATGACCTTTCAAGCCCTCAGCAAAATAGATGGGCGAGCTCTGTTTGTAAGCTTCTGGGTCATTCTGGGGCAGGTTAAGGATGTCCACCGTGTAGCCAGGATGGTAATGAGCCCAGTCAGTGACCGGCCGGAGAGCTGCTCCAGCTTTGAAGACGTCGGTTTTGAACATGGCCATAAGCGTCAGGAATCCGCCGTAGCTTCCGCCGTAGCAGCCGATAGCCTGGGGGTTAACCCCATATTTTTCCACCAGGAATTTAGCACCATCAACCACGTCCTCCAGGTCTTTCCCGCCCATGTGCCGGTAAATGCCAGTGCGAAAATCACGGCCATAACCACTGCTTCCTCGGTAGTCCACGTCCAGGACAAAGTAGCCATTATCGCGCAGAAAATTGTGGAACATGTACTCGCGCTCATAAGTGCTCCAGCCCCGGTGTGCATTCTGCAGGTAGCCAGCACCATGAATGAAGATGACAGCGGGTTTGTTGGGATGAGGAACTTCTGGCCGGAAGAGGCGGGCGTAAACATCCACTCCATCCCGGGCTTTAAAGGTGATAATTTCCGGGTCATACCAGGGATAAGACCGGAATTCTTCGCTGGTGGAAAGGGTAATCTTGATGGGTTTGGCGCCGCGG
This sequence comes from Candidatus Aminicenantota bacterium, assembly GCA_014359965.1. Lineage (GTDB taxonomy): Bacteria > Acidobacteriota > Aminicenantia > Aminicenantales > Saccharicenantaceae > Saccharicenans. Next base: position 5,431 of record JACIYK010000083.1, on the reverse strand, counting down.
GTGTTAGCCTGGAGATAAAGCTCAGGTGGCTGGTTGGAGTAAGAATGCATGATGGCGATAGCTGATTCATCAGGAGACAGGTAAAATTCATTCAGGCCAGTTAGATGAGTCAGGCGTGTTTTCTTTCCAGTCTTGAGGTCAAGAGAGTAGAGGTGTCTTTCTCCTGGATGCACCTCATTGGAAACAAAATAAATTTTTTTCCCATCGGTTGCAAGCCAGGCCTGAGTTACCTCAAAGCGGCCATCAGTAAGCTGTTTCTTTTCTTTACCGTCTATGGATAGAACGTAAAGATGAGCAAAGCCGTTTTTCTCGGAAATGTAGGAAACATGCTCGCTGTCAGGCCACCAGAAAAGGCTGGTCAGACCAAGGGGGCCAACCCAGGCTTCATCACGCACCGCTTCCAGGATGGTCGTTCTGGCTGAAGGCAGGTCCAGAAGAAAAATCCAGGCTTCCTTCCGGTCTTCGGCTTCTGCGGTCAGCAGACATTTTTTCCCGTCAGGAGACCACAGCCAGCTTCGTGGGTTGACCTGTCTTTCTCCCTGGCCGTAGTCAACCCAGCGAACTTCACCAGTTTCAGTGTTCACCAGGCCCAGACGATAAAGCTCGGAGTTTTCAGCGGCTTTGGTGTGAGAAGGAATGGTTTCAGTATAGCCGGAACGAGTGACGTAATCTGGCACAATGGTCTGTTTGGCAGAAGTAATTGTTTCCCTCAAGGTAAACAGCACATACTTTTCATCTGGCGAAGGCTCGGCCATAAGCAGTCTCTGATTTTCCTGAAGCAAAAAAGGCTTGCGCCGAGCTGCCGAAGGGATTAATTGAGGGAGAAGACCGGTCCCACGGCGGAAGCCTTCCAGGCCTTCAAAGCCAAAGCGGAAAATTTCCTTGAACAGATTTTTCTGCTGGTCTTCATACCATTTCTCTACGGCTGTAGGTTTTTTCGCTTCCGGTTGTTTTTCCCGGGTAAAGGAAGTGAGCTGCCGCAGGCTGTTGTCAGTCAGGGAAAGAGTATAAAGGTTTTCACTGGAGAGGAAATAAATTTTCTTTTCATCAAAGGTAAAGCCTGCACCTGTTTCCCGGGCATCGGTTACTACCAAAGGTAGGGCTTTTCTAGCAGTCAAGTCGTAAAGAATTATGTCGCCGTTCTGGATGGCCAGGAGTTTCTTCCGGGAACGGTCCCACTGCCACTGACTGCCAAAGCGATAAAAACTGTAATAACCACGACCCGAAGCAGGACTTACTGGCGGGTTCTTGAGCAGGTCTTCACGTTTTATTTTCACAGGTTCAGGCCTGGCTAAACTCACCGCATAAAGCTCCACGTTTTTTTCACTGGGCTTTTTCCACTGAAAATAGAGAGTTTTTCCGTCAACGGCCCAGGTGGGGCTGGATGGTGGAGTGCCGTAGAATTCCTTGCCGGCCATTATTTTTTCCAGAGATAACCTGGTAGCTGGTTTCTGCCTGTCTTGAGAGTGAGCCAGTGCTTGGCTCAAATTAAACAGGTAGAAGAAAACCAGGCTCAAGCTAAAGAGCTTGAAAAGTAATGTTTTTTTGGCTGGCTTAAGATTGAGAGTTTTTCTCTTCATGTTCCAAACTCCTTTTAGGGAACGATTTTTATCTCCAAACTTAAGTTTAATTTCAATAGTTTATTTTCAAAATATTTTTTACTTTGTATCTTTTATTTTATTTTTCTGTCAGTTAATCATCCAGTAGCTGTTCAAGAGTACGAGCTTATCCATCCATCTGAAATGATGACCTTTTTCTATCTGCCTTGCAGGAAATTTTGCCCGCCAGGGATTTAGCCGGTCCCTGATTTTTAGATTAAAAGAACCCCAGACTGAAAATCTGTCATTCTGGTGAAAAGAACAGCTCTCCATCGTAGGGTCTATCCTCAACTAAGGTTTATATTACAGATAATTTACAGCGCTCATCAATCAGGCCTTTAAACATCTGAATTATATCCGTTCCGGGGGTGAGTTAAAAGCATGTTTTTTCCCACTAAAAATCACCCTCGTAATTACCTGGAGGGGTGATTGAGTCTTTCGATTTAATGTGGAATTTTGTAAGCGCCTCAGATTGAGGCGAGGCCAAGGTTGTTGAGGAAGAGGAGGGGAGGAAGTTCCTTCTCCTTTTTCCTCCCTATTAATTTCTCCATCGTTTTACAACCGATTTCCCTTAGTTCTCCCGACCATAAAACTGGTTATCAATTTAAACACAGCATCACTCCCTGTGGTCATTTCTGGAATTTGAAATTGAGATTTTTTAGTTGGTGCAGCTGGGCTATTTAAGTGTAGAAAATTTTCTTTCAATCTGGTATTTAATAAAGGACAAATTTTGAGCAGCTTCTTACCAGGGCAGCTTTTAAAAGGAGAATCACTTGGGTCTTAAACTGCGGACTGACCTGGATATTCAGCCTTTTTACTACGAGGGAGAGAAAGCTCTCCTCATCACCGACCACCTTGGTCTGCTTAAAAACCCGTTGCTTCTGCGAGGTGCAGGCCTTGAAATTCTGAGCTTGATTGACGGTCGGAGAGAAGAACGTGATATTCAGCTGGAATTTTTAAGGCGCCAGGGCTACCAGCTTGGGGGAGCTGAACTGGTCAGAGAAATACTTGACCAGTTCAAAAAACTTGGTCTCCTGGACGATGAAGATTTCAGGCGGAAAAAAAAGGCTCTGGTGGAAGAATTTTCTAAGTGTTCGGAAAGAAAAGCGGCTTTGGCTGGAGAAGCCTACCCGGCTGAGGCTGATAAACTCCGGAGATTTCTGGCAGAGATTTTATCATTAACTTCTCTGACCCGGGAAGAAAAAAGACAGGCGAGCAGGCGCTCACTCAGAGCTTTAGTAGCTCCGCACATCGACCTCAGGTCTGGTCAGCGCCTTTATTCTTTAGCCTACCAGGCTTTAGAAGAAAAAAATTATCGGCGGGTGGTGGTCCTGGGCACAGGCCATCAGCTGGAAACTGGCCTGCTGTCAATTTCAGAAAAGGATTTTAGTACCCCTCTGGGTCTGGTAAGGAATGACCGGGAAGTAAGTGCCGGGTTAAAAAAGGCGGCCGGTCAGCTGGCAGAACCAGACGATTTCGCACACCGTCGGGAGCATTCTATTGAGTTCCAGCTTCTCTTCCTTCAGTATCTCCTGGGAAACGAGTTTCAGCTAGTACCGATACTCTGCAGTTCTTTATACGCCTACCATAAAGTGGCCAGAAGACCAGCAGAAATTCCCGGCCTCAGACCGTTCCTGGCTGAGCTTAAAAACCTGGCGGTTGAAGAAAAAACCCTCTTTGTGACAGGCGTTGACCTATCGCATGTGGGCCTGAAATTCGGACATTGCCGGACTGCTTCGCAGATGAAAGAAGAAACCGTAAGTTTTGACCACGACCTAATAGAAGCTATGCTTCACGCTGAGCCTGAAAAGTTCTGGCGTTATGCTCGTCCGGCCGGTGAGACCTACAATGTTTGTGGTTATTCTGCCCTGGCGTTGCTTCTGGAAATATTCAGCCAGCGCCAGGTAGTGTTCCTGGGATATGACCTGGTCGAGGAGAAGGCTACAGCCTCAGCCGTGAGTTTTGCAGCCCTGGCTATTTACTGATTTCCGTCAAATGTTTGTTGCGGTATAATTCAAGTCAGGAAAATGACCGCGGAGGAAAAAATGACTGATTTTGGCGGTGCTCTCAAAGACAGAAACAAAGTACTGCACTTTAAATTAGCCATCATTGGCGTCCCCTTTGATGAAAAGTCAAGTTACAAAAGAGGAGCAGCGGCCGGACCTGAAGCCATCAGAAAAGTTTCTACCGGCAAGTGCTACAACCCTGACACCGAGCTGGGAGTGGACCTAGCAGAGGATACAGTTCTGGTAGACCTGGGTGATGTGGATACCTCGGGTGATGTGCTCAAGACCTTTGCGGCCGTTGAGGAGAAGGTGGCTGAGGTGCTGGATTTGGCGGCCGTGCCAGTGGTGCTTGGCGGTGACCATTCAATAACTTATCCGGTGGTAAAAGCCATGGCCCGGAAGTTTCCGGCTCTGGACCTGCTTCATTTTGACGCCCATCCGGATATGTACGAGGACCTTTACGGGGACCGGCTGTCACATGCCTGCCCCATCGCCAGAATACTGGAAGATGGGTTGGTTAAAAATGTTGTGCAGGTAGGCATCAGGGCTACCACTCCGGAAATGAGAGAAATGGCCAGAAAGTATGGCGTTAAAGTGGTGGAAGCCAGAGAATTTACCGAGGGACTCACCCTGGAATTCCCCAACCCACTTTACGTTTCTCTGGATTTAGATGTCTTTGACCCGGCTTTTGCCCCAGGCGTTTCTCATCATGAACCGGGCGGTTTAACCTCCAGACAGGTAATAGAATGTATCCACCGCTTGAGAGCCAGAGTGGTTGGCTTTGATGTGGTGGAGCTTAATCCGAGCAGAGACATTTCTGAGATAACGGCCGCTCTGGCCTTTAAGCTGATAAAAGAAATTGCTGGCCGGGTGGTTAAACCCTGAGGGAACCAGCCTTGGGCCAAAAAAATTTTTGCCTGGTGCCAAGCGGCTAAGGAGGGAAAAAATGAAAAGAAGGTTAATCTTTTTTCTGATGGCTGTGATAACCTTCAGCTTAAGTCTTGCGGCTCAGGGCCAGAATAATCCGGCTTTTGACCGCTACTTTACTGATAAAACCATGCGCATTGATTATTATCATGCGGGCCACAGCCAGGAAGAGACCGTGGCCATTGACCGTGTTTACCAGGAAGGGATCTGGGCGGGACCGAGGAAAAACCTGCTTGACCCTTTTATGCGTGGCCGGTATGCGGTTAAAATTTATGACGCGGCCACAAGGGAGCTGATATATTCCCGGGCTTTTGACAGCCTGTTCGGCGAATACAAGACCACTGAAGAAGGATTAAAAGGAATTAGAAAAGTTTTCCATGAATCAGCCCTGATTCCTTATCCAAAAAATAAAATCATCTTTGCCTTTGAAGTACGGGACAGGCAGAATAATTTTCATGAGATATTTGCCCAGAAAATTAATCCGGCTTCAGTTTTCATCATCAGAGAAAAACCAGACCCCGATGTGAAAGTTTTTGAAGTGCTGAAAAATGGCCCGCCGCAGGAAAAAGTGGATGTGGTCTTTGTAGGAGAAGGTTACCGCCAAAGCGAGGAAGCCAAGTTTAAAGCAGACTTGAACAGATTTACCGCTGTTTTCTTCAGTCAGGAACCTTACCGGAGCCTGAAAGATAAGTTCAACATCTACGGTGTGCTCAAACCTTCAGCGGAAAGTGGCTGTGATGAGCCTTCGCACGGACAGTTCAGGAACACAGCCCTCGGCGCTTCTTTTGATTCTTTTGGTTCTGAACGTTATTTGCTGACAGAAGATAATCAAAATCTCAGACAGATTGCCGGTCGGGTGCCTTACGATGCCATTTTAATCATGATCAACCACCAGCGTTA
>JACIYK010000082.1 GCA_014359965.1 Candidatus Aminicenantota bacterium | reverse complement strand
GTTTGATTTTTCCTTGATTTTTGAAAGTTAAACCTCAGAGCTTTGTTTTTTGGAGAAAAAAAAATGAACGGAGTTAAATTTCTGACTGGTGCCCTGCTGGTATTTTTTCTGCTAACAGCTTTTCTTCCGGCTGAAGTTAAAACCAACGGTTATTTTTCTTTTGAGTATCTTAAAAGCCAGAACGAAGGTGCCTGGCCCAGGGGAACATTCGGCAATTTATCAGGAGGAATTATACTAAGTGGAACCATAAGCGGTCCGCTCTCTTTCCTGACAGAAGTGCGGGGCCGGACGGGTGATACTTTTTCTCTGCAGCAAGCTTATCTTCTAATTCAGGGCAGCGCCCTTTTTAATTTTAAATTTGGTTTGTTTGAAATTCCCTTTGGTCGGTTTAACACCTCAGCCCGCCCGGCGGAAAACCTGACCATTCTTCCGCCGCTACCTTTTCATTTTTTCCCCTGGCGCTGGCAGGACCTGGGAATGAGCTGGGAAGGCCATATTCAATTCTTTTATTATTCAGCCTATTTTGTTAATGGTTTGAGTGCTAACAGTGATGGTTACCTGATTTCGGAGATTAAAGACCAAAACAAGAATAAAGGCGCCGGCAGCCGCCTGGCCATAAGAATAGGTGAGGGGTTTGAATTAGGTGGGTCTTTTTATTCTGGTAAATACGACAGCTCCGGGGTCAAGGATGTCCAATTTAAGGGGCTTGACCTTATCTGGGTAACCACAGATTGGGAGATAAGAGGAGAATATATAAAATCAACATATGACCATCCCTTTTTAGGTGAAAAAAAAGAATTTGATGGTTATTATGTGACGGTTGGTATGAATTTCCAGAAAATGAAGCTTTATTTCAGCTATCAGAATTCTGCAGTGCCCGCCTCCACTTATGTGTTTGATGACTTCACTTTACCAGCCTTAAACATTTTTATGGAAAACATGGTCAGGAAAAACCGCAAGGCTATTGGCTTAAAGTGGGATGTGCTTAATAATCTCTTTGCCAAGCTGGAATTTGACTGGAATAAGGAAGAAGAAGTAAAAATCAAGGATAATAACCTGACTGTTCAACTGGGATTTGTTTTCTGAAAACTTCAAGTAGCTGATTAAATCTGATAAAATGAGCTGGCTTTTGAGCTAAATTTCTTGCTTTAAGGATGCCTAAAATGAGTAATCTGCTAGTTCTTGGTACGCAGTGGGGAGACGAGGGAAAAGGCAAGGTAGTTGATTTTCTGGCCCCGGCTTTTGACCTCATCGCCCGTTACCAGGGCGGACACAATGCCGGTCATACGGTTTATCTATCTGGCAAGAAAGTCGTTTTGCATCTTATTCCTTCTGGTATACTTCATCCGGGAAAAATCTGTGTTATCGGTAATGGTCTGGTGTTCAGCCCTCAGGCCTTTTTTAAAGAACTGTCTGATTTGCGTGGTCTGGGAGTTAAAGTCGACGAAAAAAGGCTGGTCCTCAGCCGGGCGGCTCAGGTCATCATGCCCTATCACCCGCTCATGGAGAAAATATCCGAGTCAGCCCGGGGCCAGAAGATGATTGGCACTACCTGCCGCGGTATAGGGCCATGCTATGAAGATAAAATAGCCCGCTGGGGAATCAGGGTTGGAGACTTGTTAGAGCCGGCGGTACTCAGAGAAAAAATTGAAGACAACTTAAGAATAAAAAATAAAATTTTTGAGGCTTTTGGTTTCCCTCCTTTTTCGACAGAAGAAATATACAGAGAATATGCCGATTATGGAGAAAAGCTGGCTCCGTTTGTGCAGGATGTGTCAGTTTTTCTTCATCAGCAGATAAAAGCAGGGAAGAAAATTCTTTTTGAAGGAGCTCAGGGAGCTCTGCTGGATGTAGATTTTGGCACTTATCCTTACGTTACCTCTTCCAGTTGTACAGCCGGCGGTGTTTCCACAGGGCTCGGGCTCAGTCCCAAACAGGTGCAGGCAGTGCTGGGCATCACTAAAGTTTATACTACCAGGGTTGGTAGCGGCCCCTTTCCCACGGAATTAAAGGATGAAACCGGAGCGACCATTGCCAGAAAAGGAGATGAGTTTGGAGCTACTACCGGGCGCCCGAGAAGGTGTGGCTGGTTTGACGCTGTAGCTGTCCGTTATGCCTGTCGCATTAATGGTGTGGATGTTCTGGCTCTGACCAAGCCGGATGTTCTGGAAGAATTGAGGGAAATTAAAGCCTGTTTTCGTTATCGTTATAAAGGTTCTGTCCTTACCGATTTCCCTTCCGACCCGTGGATACTGGAAAAAGTTGAACCTGAGTACCGTACTTTTCCGGTCTGGTCGCCATCCATCCACCGTCTGAAAAATTTTGAGGAACTGCCTTCTGGCTTTCTTGATTACTTGCACTGGATTGAGGATACACTGGAAGTAAAAGTAGCCTTAATTTCTACTGGTGTAGGTCGTGAAGATATGATTTATTTAAAAGACGAAATGAAAAAGATTCTGGGGGAGAAAGCCGAGTTTCTCGGAAGAGAATGAACCGGAAAAGAGAAAATTGAAGATCATGAACGTCGATAAGTCATTAACACAGTGGGTGGAAATAGATGCGGCGGCCTTTCGCCATAATGTTGCAGAATTCAGGACCAGACTGGGGCAGACCGAGCTGATGCCGGTCGTAAAGTCCAATGCCTATGGCCATGGCTTGCTGCTTATAGCCAGGCTAGCCGAAAGCCTGGCAATTAACTGGCTGGGTGTGAACAGCGTTGAGGAAGGCATTTTGCTCCGGCAGGCTGGCTTTCAGCAAAAAATCCTGGTCCTTGGTTATGTTTCTTTAGCGCAGGCTAAACTGGCAGTGGAATATGACTTGCGGGTAGTGGTTTACAACCTGGAAAACATCCGGGCTCTGGCCCAAGCTGCCAGCCGGCAGAAGAAAAAAGTTTACCTCCATCTTAAAGTGGAAACCGGGACCAACCGCCAAGGAATTCCTATTAAAATGATAGGAAAAATCTGGCAGGAAATAAAAAAACACCCGGAGTTGGTGCTGGAAGGTCTCTCTTCCCATTTTGCCAACATAGAAGATACCACCGATGATTACTACCCGAAATACCAGCTGGAAAATTTTCATCAGGCTATCGATTGGTTCAGGCAGAGGAATATAAACATCCCACTCCGGCATATGTCCTGTTCTGCGGCCAGCATTCTTTTTCCAGAAACCCATTTTGAACTGGCCCGGGTGGGCATTGGTCTTTATGGTCTGTGGCCGTCAAAAGAAACCATGGTTTCCTGCCGTCTGCGCGGTAAAGAAGCTCTGAGGCTGAAGCCAGTGCTGAGCTGGCGGGCTAGAGTGGCTCAGGTGAAAAACGTTGCCAGGGGTGCTTACGTGGGCTATGGCTGCACCTACCGCACAACCCGGCCCACTAGACTGGCGGTCATTCCCGTTGGCTACTATGATGGCTACGACCGCAGCCTGTCCAATGCTGCTTATGTTCTGATAAGAGGTAAGAGGGCGCCGGTTCGCGGACGAGTGTGCATGAATTTTTTTATGGTTGATGTCACTGACATACCAGAAGTCAAGCTGGAAGACCAGGTGACACTGATTGGAAAAGATGGCCGGGATAAAATCACAGCTGACCAGTTAGCCACTCTGGCCGGGACCATTAATTATGAAATTGTCTCCAGAATAAACCCTTCTATTCCGCGAGTGATAGTCGACTGATTGTTCAACGAGGGGCTACCTCATGCGGAGAGCTTTCAGAAAAATCTTTACCCTGTTCAGGTGGCCTGAGGCATTTTGTTTTTTCTTTCCCGGTAAATTACAGCGTTTAATTTTAAGCCTGTAGTTGAATTTTGCCTTAACACGGCTGGTTTTTGTTGAATTTTAGGGGGAGAAAAAATATAATTTGCCTATAAATTCAAATAGAGGGGAAAATGGCCCTTAGAAAATTACCACGTGTTCTAAAAATATTTTTTGTTTTTTTTCTAGGAGTTTTTCTTTTAATTTTCCTTCTGCTATTATTTTTCTCCAGCCCGCCCGGTGAGAAATTGGCCTTGCAGAAGACAAGTTCACTGCTTTTGGCCAGGACTGGACTGAAACTGCAGGCTGAAAAATTTAAACTGAACCTGTTTAAACTAAAAGCGGAATTAAAAGCGGTTAATTTGCAATCGTCAGCTAATAGCAGTCTTCCGCTGGAAAGTTTTTTCTGTGATAGTTTGACAGCCCAGGCCGGCTGGTCTTTACTGATTGGGGAAAAAATTCATGTTAAAAACCTGGAAATAAACAATCCCCGGTTGAAGCTTAAACCAGCGAGTTCTGTACCGGCTCAGATGCGGGTTGCTTCACCTCCAGGAAGAGCGAGGAAGGCGAGCGCTTTTAACCTTCAGGTGGACAGGCTTCAGTTGACCGGAGGGCAGTTGAGCTATGAGGATAAGGCCGTTCCGCTGGAAGCTGAACTCAGGAACCTGGAATTTTATGTGAATTTTAGACCGGAAAAAAATTATCATGACCTCAGGTTGAGTTCCGGACCCTGGCACCTGGCTTTCCAAAACAAAAGCTTTGTTTTTAAACAGTTTCAACTGGAAGGTGGGTTTGACCAAGAAAAGCTGGAAATCCATAGATGTCAGCTGACTTCGGACAAAACAGTTTTTAACCTGAAATTAAATGTTCAGGATTATCTGGAAAAACCACGCGGAGAGGTACTGGCTGCTGGCCGGTTAAGTTTTCCAGAAATAGCCGGTTGGCTTTTTCCTGAAACTGCGGTGGCAGGCTTTTTGGAGTTTGACCTGAAAGCTTCTTCAAGCTCCATAGAAAATCCTCGCCTGTCTGGAACGATAACGGGCAGCCAGATCCTGGTGGCTGACTGGCCAGCAGTTGATTTCACTCTTTCTCTAGACACTGCTTCTACTGGAGATTATCAGATAAAAGGAGAAATCAAGTCTGAGCCAGGCAAGATTAACCTTCAGGCTAGCTTTTCGCCTAGATTTTCTGGACCCTTCCGGGCAGACGTTCAGCTGGGGAACCTGAGCCTCAAAACCTTGTCCCCACTTATTCCCGGATTGCCCCTGGCCATCTCTTCTACGGTTTTGGGCCAGATAAGAATCAAAGGACCAGGTTTTAACCCGGAAACTCTGGAGGGCGAGGCCGAAATAAAAATCAGGCCCTTAGAAAACCAGGTACTTTCTTCCGGCCTCCTTCTTCCGTTAGCTTCTGACCTTCGAGCCAGCTACCAGTCCGGCCGGGTTGAGATAAGCAGGTTGAATCTCCAGACGCTTGGAGTAGAGGCATCTCTTTCTGGTCGTATGGAAAGGAAGGGAGAAATTTCCGGAAGAGCTTCGGTTAAGATGAAAAACCTGACTGATTTTCAAAGGCAGTTGGAAAAGAGCGGGCTGGGGAAAATTATCCCTGGCTGGGAAGAAAAGTCAGCCTTAATTAAGGAACTCAAAGGTCAGGTTGAGCTGGATGCCTTGGTTAGCGGTTCTACCGCTTCCCCGCGACTGAATCTGGAAATAAACGGACAGCAGCTCAGGCTGGCTGGAGTGGAATTCCCCGTGCTTAAAGGAAAATTTTCCTTGAACCCGGGCACTTTTAAGCTTCAGGAGTTTCTTCTCAAGCTGGAAGAGGGTCAGGTGGAAGCTTTCGGCCAGCTTTTCAGGATAAACCAGGCGGCAAATATTTTTAAAATCGCCAGTAACATTAAATTTGTTGGAGTGGAATTGAGTAAACTGGCTGCTGTTCTGCCGGAGAAGAATCGTGAATATCTTAATGGAAAATTTAATGCTGCTATATCATTAAACGGAACTAATCAAAAGCCACAGGTTCGATATCAAGTTGCTTTAACCGGGCTTAGAGCAGGTAGCCTGGTTCTTGAGTCTTTAAGTTTTGCTGGTGAGTATCGAGATAAAAGAATTTCCCTGGATAACCTGTTTCTCAAGCTGCCGGAAAGCCAATTAGCTGGCCAGCTGGCTTATGACCTGAACACCGACTACCTCAATCTGGCCTTAAAAGCTGGTTCTCTGAAACTGGCTCAGTTTCAAAGCTGGCTTCCTGAACTAAAAGCTGGTCAGGTTGATTTTGAATTAGACGCTTCCGGTCCAGTAAAAAAACTGATGGGCAAAATTTCTCTTTCGGGCCAGGGGTTGATGTATGACCGTTTCTGGTTTCCCTATCTCGAATTCCGGGCTAAATCTGATGGAGAAATAGCGAATTTTAATCTTGAGGTACCGAGGTTTAATTTAAACCTGGAAGCCAGACTTATGCTGGAAAGCCCGCATTTATTAAACGGGCAGCTTAGAATATTAGAACTGCCGTTAAGTGCTCTGGCAGGAATTCTACCTCTGGTTGAAGAAACTCCGGCCGGCACGTCCCTTAGCGCTCGGGCAGATTTTGAGGTTCCTCTGCTTAACAGAAATTCACTTCGGGCGGAGTTTCATGTCAGCAACTTTGATTTTGAAGGCCTGGCCTCTTTATGGCCGTCTCTTCAGTCTATGGCGCCATCCGGCAGTGCCGATTTTTATTTAAAAATGAAGGGCTGGCCAGGTACACCTGAAAGTTTTCTGCTGGTAGCGGAAATTCCTGCACTGCAATTAGTTATCAACGAGTTGCCGATTAGAAATGAATTACCTCTCCGTGTCTCACTGGAGGGCAATCTTTTAAAAGCAGAAAATCTCAGCCTTCTGCTGGGAGAGTCGCGGGTACGCTTTTTCGGCCAGGTCAATTTAATGGATAAAAACGACCCGGGGCTAAATTTACAAGGCCGGGCTGAGTTGAACCTTTCGGACTTTAATTCCTGGCTTCCTGGGATGAAAGCTGGCGGGTTCGGTCTGGCCGACTTGAAAATTACTGGGACTGTGAACAAACCGGAACTTCAGGGAAGCTTGACCTTGGACAGACTTTTTCTCCGCCTGCAGGACCTGCCGGTTGTCATAAGTGACACCAGAGCCCTGGTTAGCTTGAAGGGACAGGAGCTTAAACTGGAAAAACTTGAAGGTCTGGCTAACGCCGGAAAATTTACCGGTTATGGCCAGGCCCTTCTGGGTGCCGCGTTCAGTTTAGACCAGGCCATTATGAATTTTCGTCTGAATAATTTCGATTTTAATTATCAGGGCTTAAACACGTTTTCAGAAGCGGTTTTGAGTCTAAGCCGGGAAAAAAGAGGCTGGTGGCTTAAAGGTAATTTAAACCTGCTTCGGGCAAGCTATAGAGAAGATTTTTATCCCAGTCTTGATGGCTTGAAGATAGCTTTTGCCCGCGTTTCTCCCGCCGGCTCTGAAATCCCGGCTTTCCTTCATGAGGTGGCCCTTGATGTAAACGTTAAGACTCTGGAGAACATAATAATCAAGAATAACCTGGCTGACCTGGAAATGAGGTTGGACCTGAATATTAAAGGAACTGTGCCGGCGCCCATTATCCTCGGCCGGGTAGAAAATGCTTACCCCGGGCAGATCATGGTTTCAGAGCGCAAGTACACGGTGGAAAGGCTTAGGGCTGACTTTCTGGGTAAGGAAAACCTTGAACCCTTTTTAGATATTTATTTGACCAGCACAGTTTATGATGAGGATGAAGAAATTGATGTAAGCTTGATTCTTAACGGTCCGGTGTCAGACCTGCAGTTTTCTTTAAACTCCAACCCTTCGCGCTCGCCTGAAGACCTGGCCTCTCTTTTACTGACGGGAAAGAGTTTCAAGCAAGTCCAGGGTTCGGCGATTAATACCATTACTGGGCAGCTGATGCAGCAGTTTTCCAGCCCTTTAACATCACCCGTGACCAGGACTCTGAAAAAACTTTTAAAAGCCGAGGATGTGGTCCTGGAGCCTTTAAACATTGCCACGCTTCAGGACCCGGGTGCCCGTCTGACGGTCAGAAAAAGCATGGCCCCAGGTGTGGCAGTAACTTATTCAGTGGACCTGGCTAACAGCCAGCGTCAGGCCTGGATAGTTGATTATAACTGGAAACATAATTTGTCGGTTCGTGGATTCCGGAGAGATGATGGGGAGTATGGCGCCAGCTTCCGGCATCGATTCTCGGTTGGCCCCCAGCGGCCACAACAGGAGCTGACAGCCGAATCTGACAAGAGGCTGATAGGAATTTTTATTGAAGGGGAGACGGTTTATCCGGTTGAACGGCTGAACAGAGTTCTGAGATTAAAAACCGGAAAGAAGTTTAAAAATGCAGAAGTGTCCAGAGCCCTTGACAGGCTAAACAGCTGGTACTTCAAAAACGGTTATTTAAACGCCCAGGTGAGCTGGCAGGCAGAAGATGCTGATACTCAGGCGATTAGGCTCAGAATTGACATCAAGGCTGGCCCTAAAGCAGAAATCAGGTTTTCTGGCGATAAGCTTTCCAGAAAAATCAGGAAAAAAGCCCTGAACAGCTGGGTAAGCCGCCTACCAGAAGAAGCTAACCTGGAGCAGTTAAGGTATGTGGTAGAGTCAGAACTTAACAAACTTGGCTACTACAAGAACTCAGTCCAGGCTTTCAAGAAAGAACAGAACAACCAGGTTATCTACTTGGTAGAAGTCAAAAAGGGCGCTAGGTGGAAAATAGCTGATTTTAAGCTGGAAGGGCAACCAGTTTTTAAGGCCAGCTTGGTTAAGCGGGTAATTTCTGATTACTTCGGAGCGAAAGCCAAGGGGCTCTGGAATCTGGTCTATGACCAGAAGGTGGCGCTGGACCTCATAGATTATTTTTACCAGGAAAATGGTTACCTTCAGGTTAAGATTGATAGACCGCTTATAAAAGAAGATGGGAACAGAAAGCAGCTTCATCTCAGTCTTAAGATTGAAGCCGGGCCACAGAGCCGCGTGCGAGAGGTTAAAATTGAAGGCCAAGAAAAACTGTCACGGGCTGAGCTGATATCTCTTCTAAGCTTAAAGCCTGGAGAAGTCTTTAGCTGGCCGGCACTGGCCATGGACAGGACAGCCCTGCTTAATCGTTATCGGAGTCTGGGGTTTAAAGAGGCTCAGGTGGTGGCTGATGCCCGGCCGGTGGAAAACAAGGTTGATTACGATGTCATTTTTAAAATAGAAGAAGGGCATAATTTTAATATTGCAGAAGTAGAGTTAGCCGGAGCCAGGCGTTCTAAAAAGTCCTTCTTGTTGAAAACATCTGGTTTAACCACCGGCCAACCAGCCAGTTTAGAATTTTTAGCCCGGGCCCAGAAGAACCTTTACGATTCAGGAGCTTTCCAGAGTGTTAACATTACCTCTGTTCCCATTTCGGGTACCAGCGAGAAAGCAGTGGTGAAAGTCCAGGAGAAGCCCTGGCTAACAGTCAACTATGGTTTGCAGTATAACACCGAAACGCGTTTAGAAGGTTTTGTGGAGACTGATTTTAACAACCTTTTTGGCTATGGCTGGAATGGTCTGATTTATTTGCGGGCTAACAAGAGGCAGCAGGATGCTCGCTTTTCATTAAAAATTCCTTATCTATTTTCCAGGAAAACAGATCTGATTGCTTCGGTCTTTTACTTAAAAGACAGCAAAGAATTTTACATAACAGAGCAGCTGGGAACTAGCTTGCAGCAGAAAATCTCGGTGGTCAAAGGCTTCAACCTGAGCTGGGTTTACAAGCTTTCCCGCATCCATGATTACGAAAAAGTGCCATCGTGGCCCTTCCCTTATGATGTGAAGATTTTTACCTCAGAGTTATCTTTGCTGCTAAATCGTGATACCAGGGATGATAAGTTTGACCCGAAAAAAGGAATGCTGCTGACCGGGAATTTCAGTTATTCCCCGAAGTTTCTGGGCTCAGACCTCAGTTATATCAGCACCTTTACTCAAGCCTCTTTTTATAAAGCTCTTTTTTCAGGCATAACCTGGGCTTCCTGTTATCGACTTGGGCTGGCTAGTGCTTTTGGTGAGTATCTTATTCCCAGTAAGAGATTTTATGCTGGCGGCGGTACTTCCATCCGCGGTTTCAAACTTGATGCAGTAGGGCCCATTGATTTCTGGACTGGCCTGCCTGAAGGCGGAGAAGCCGTTCTGGTGGTCAATCAAGAGCTGAGATTTCCTATTTATAAAATTGTCAGGGGAGTGGCCTTTTTTGATGCCGGCAATGTTTATTATCAGCTCCGTGATTTTAACCCGGTAAAGCTAAGAACCGGCGCTGGTCTGGGCCTAAGAATAGAAAGCCCACTCGGCCTGCTACGACTCGATTATGGACTTAACCTCAAGCCCCGGCCCGGAGAGTCAAAAACAGCTATATTCTTCAGTAT
>JACIYK010000081.1 GCA_014359965.1 Candidatus Aminicenantota bacterium | reverse complement strand
AGCCTTCAAAAAAATGTTCAATGAAGTGCTCAGCAGTTATTCAGTGGATACTGAAAGGATGTATGCAGCCGGGACGAGTAATGGGGCGATGGCCACCTTCTTTTATGGTACCCATATGGCTGATCGGTTCGCAGCAATTTTCTCCAACATGGGTTATCCTGTGGTCAAACAATCCCCACCAGAAACACCGCGAGATGCTGAGATGTTGAGAAATCTAAAAAATACTTCTGTCTACCTTGTTCACGGCGACAGCGACAACATGGTTTTTCCAGTAGGCAGTCAGCGGGCTTACCGCCAGCTTCGTCAATTGCGGTATGATGTCAAGTATGATGAGTTCCCAGGTCGAGATCATGATATCAAATTAAGCGAGGTCAAAGATAAGATTATTCAACTTTTCCGGGAAAAGATCAGAAATGCTGTTCCCCACGAACTTGATTTTGTTCTCAACGATGAGGAGGTAAACTGGTATTACTGGATAAAGGTGGAGAAAGTCAAAGCTCTACCAGCTTATGTGGCGGCTGAGATTAATGAAAAGAAAAATGAAATCAGGATAAAAACGCGGAACGTAGAAAGTCTGACAGTTTTTTGTGACAGCCGGCAACTAGATTTGTCCCAAGAAGTAAAAATAATTCTAAATAATAAAACAGTTTTCTCGGGTATGGTAGGAGCCTCGCCGGAGGTCATATTAGAAACAGCCCGGAGCAAGCTGGATCCGACTCTACTTTACGGAGCTTCTATTAAAATTATGTCTGATTAGCGGTGGCTCACTGCCGCTGCGGGCAGGGAACTTGTGAGTTAAAAGAGCAACTCTTACCCTGTAGAGCAAATTTTTGCTCAGCAGCCAGATCGAATTATTTTTAAGTTTAATGCTGGGACCAGAATAAGTTTTGTCTGTTCTGGCAAAAACCCATTCCATATTTTTTCTAAAAATTAGCTGTTGTGTTCCGCTTGAATTTAACTAGGATAAATTCTAATCTGTTATCTGACTGAAGAGAGAAAATCAATGCAGGACATAGCCAGAGGAGTTAGAGCTTTTACTCTTGGAACTGCAGTCAGCCGGGTGCTGGGCCTTGTCCGGGAGATGGTCTTTGCTCATCTCTTTGGTTCCAGCCGTTCCACCGACGCCTTTAATGCTGCCTTCCGTATCCCTAACTTGCTGCGCGATCTTTTTGCCGAAACTTCTCTTTCAGCTGCCTTTGTTCCCGTGCTGACCGAGGAAAAAGGCAAAGGTAAAGAAAGGCAAAATTTACTGGCTTCCAACATTTTAAACACGCTGCTTCTGGTAGTGGGCACGATTACTATCCTGGGAATGATTTTCCATCGGCCGGTGGCTTCCCTGGTGGCCATGGGGTTCAGCCGCATTCCCGAAAAGCTGGCCCTGACCTCTTCCCTGACTTTCATAACATTTCCTTTTTTGCTTTTTGTTTCACTGGCTGCCTGGGCCATGAGCTACCATAATACCGAAGGTTCTTTCTTTATACCTTCGGTGGCGCCAGCTTTTTTCAACGTTTTTTCCATTGCTGTTCCAGTGGCCATGTTTGGCTGGTATACAGCCCGCGGCGGCGACCCCATTTTTGGCGCGGCTCTCGGGGTGACCGTCGGGGGCTTGATGCAGTTACTCGTCCAGGTCCCGGGCGTTTTCCGCCGCGGCTACCGCTACCTTTTCTACCTCAACTGGCATGACCCCCAGTTCAGAAAAGTAATGGCCCTGTTCATACCAGTGGCCATCGGTCTAGCTGGCTCGCGTATCAACGTTTTTGTCAACACTATCCTGGTTTCTTACCTGGCCGAACGTTCCATGACCTGGCTCAACTATGCCTACCGCATTATGCATCTTCCGCTTGGGCTGTTCGGTATGGCGGTGGGCACAGTGGCTCTGCCGAGGTTTTCCCGGCTGGTGCTTGATAGAAAAAATGAAGAGCTTAAGTCCAGCTTAAAGGATTCGCTCAAGATGGTCTTTTTCTTGACCGTGCCTTCCTCTATCCTGATAGCTTTTTTTGCCCAGCCCATTACACGCCTTATTTATCAGCGCGGCCATTTTACGGCTGAAGATACAGCGGCCGTGAGCCAGGCTTTAATTCTCTACACACTCGGGATTCCTTTTATTTCTGCCCTGCGCAACGTGGCTTCTGTTTTTTATGCTCACCAGGATGCCCGGGCGCCGATGTACGCCAGCTTTGCTTCTATCGGACTTAACATCGTCATGAATCTGGCTCTGATGAAACCTCTGGGCTTTCTGGCTTTTCCGCTGTCGGCTTCAGTGGCCAGCGTGGTTAACATTTATCTACTGCTGCGCTGGCTGCCGCGGAAAATCGGAGAGGTTAACTTCAGTCCGGTTTACGGCTATTTTCTGAAGCTGGCTGTGGTTTCAGCAGCTGCCGGGCTGGCTGGGTATTTCGGCTTCAGGCTATTAACGCCGGCTTTTGGTCCGATGTTTCTGCCAATGCTGAGCCTGACCCTCATTTGTGGTACTACTTCCCTGCTAATTTTCTACTTCGGTTGCCGCCTGCTTCGGATTAAAGAAGTCGACTCCTACCTCCGCCGCTTTTTAAGAAAATAACAGTCTTCCGGCCAGGCAACTTATCAGCCTAACCTTTCCAGTTAACCTGTCTGGCGTAAGGCCCACTTCCTGCCCACCACCTATGAATCCTCAGGCGAAAATTAAATGGGACTTGAGGTCCAATTGGCCTGAGAACTGTTATTACCAGAAAGTCATTCAAGTCCTTAATCTTCTGGCCTGGACTCTCTTTGAGCCAATCTATCCATCCAGAGTCTCTGGCAGCTATCGCTTACTCTTAGCTACCCTGCAACCCGGCCTCCAGGCCCAGTCATCGCTGTCATCTGCTTGCCTTTTGCCCAACCGATTGGCACCTACCCGGTTCTCATATAAGCTTCATCACTCAAAAATAACCCAGCTCTTTAAGCCCCCGCTGTGCCTCCCGCTATCGTTATTGTCTGAAAAAGAAAATTAAAATAAAATAATCGAGCCTGATAATGGGCTGGATGGTTCGAACCCGATGAGACATCTTTTCTGGGCCATAGTGTTTGCCTGGTGGGCACTGGATTTCTACCTGCTCATCTTCAAGCGGAACCATGAGCAGAAAGTGGCCGAAAAAAAAAGCAAGTTTATCGTTACCCTGTTGATTTTTACTGGGGTCGGTCTGGCCCTGATTCCCGAAAGTTTTAGAGCTGTCTGGCGCCACAGGGAATTCGGGGCCTTTCAGATCGCCGGAACGTTTGTCATTCTGGCCGGGGTGACCATTCGGTTTCTATCGGTCCTGACTCTGGGCAAGCACTTTGCCCGCGACCTCGGCGTTCACCGGGAAAAGGAGCTGGTGACCACCGGACTTTACAGCCGGGTCAGGCACCCGAGCTATACCGGCGAAATAATTTCTTTTCTGGGAGTGGGCCTGGTTTTCCAGCATATTCCAGCTTCCTTGTTTATCACCATATTGCCGGTAGCTGCTTTTATTTACCGGGCCAGAGTAGAAGAAAAAATACTCCAAGAAGAGTTTGGCCCGGAGTATGAAGAATACAGAAAAAGAACACGAATGTTTATTTAGCCAGGCTGCAGGCGAAAAAAATCAGCTGAATAAGCCTGGACATATATGAAAACATGTTCATGTTTTATTTAGAAGAAATGCCGCCGGAGATTAAGCTCCCTTAATTTTATTTTGTCAACCAAGGAAAATGGGGGACGGGGTGGAGTCCCGGGTTTCAGCCCGTTTGATTTTCCTGGGCCCAGCAGCTAGCGCTGCCTGACCTCCGGTGCTCTACCGCGTCCCCCTTTTTCCTTACCTGGCTAAGTCCAGTAGGGCCTGCTTCAAGCAGTTGCTCTAGCCAGGTTTTTTTCAGCTCTTGCTTCATTTCCCAGACCTTTTATCCGAGAATCTGGGAAAAAACGGAAACAGCTTCTACCACCGGTCTGGCCGCCAGCATGATTTTATCCAGGCTTAAGCCAGTAGCGATTAATTCAAATCCCACGCCGGAAACAACCAGGGCCGCCAGCAACGTCAAAATCTTTGTTCCTAATTTTGTTTTCATCTTTTTTCTCCTTTTTTAATTTTGGTCATCTTTCTGACCTTCATTAATTTAGACGCAGGAGCCAGATAAAAGGTTCCTTAATATTTAAAAAATTAAGAAAGAGATTATATGGAGCTTTAGCTCGAGCTGAATCTTTTCTCTTCAGAAACGAGACTCCTAGTCGTTTCTTGGATAATAGTCGACTTTAACTAGAATAGCGGCCCGTTTATGACTGAAACCTTAATGAGTCACTTGTCGGCGCTCGGTCCACGATTTCATGGGTTAGTGTTTTAACCACCTTTGACTATCAGTCACTCGTTCTAGGCTGCCTGATTCAAGAGAATAACAAGATAATTCAGGTAAATCGCCCGGTTTATAAGGTTCTGGAATAACTACAGCGGCCTTAATTTTTCTACCCTCAGGCGTTAGAACCCAGCTAGAGAGGTTCTAAGCCCGGAAATCTTCAGGACAAATGTGAGCAGAATGGCCACCAGGGTTAGGACCATAGTTACGGCCGTGGATTCCTTAGCTTTGAGCCGATGCCGGGCCAGGATGGAAGCGGCCATAATAGCCGGGGGCATGGAGGATTCAATCAAAACCGCATAAAAAACAGATTCTGACCGTGTTCTCAGCGTTAACCAGACAAGGAAAAAAGGCAGGATAATTCTGAAAAATCCAGTTTCCAGGATTTTTCTAACCGGTATGTTCCGGAACTGCAGCCTGGAGCCAAAATAAACCAGCATCAACGGCAGACACCACCAACCGATGGCTTGAGAAAGGTTTATAAATTTTGCGGGCAACTGCCTCCCGCTCAGAACCAGAATCAGGGACAATAAACTGACCGTAACAGGCGGAAAAAAGAAGGTTCTGGCCACGGTCTCTTTCAGAGCGTTGTTATCCTGTGAATAGCGGATGGTTAAGAAAGTGGCCAGCGGAATTGCCAGCAAAGAACTGGCAGCCGAATAGAGTACTGCCGGAGTCAGGTCTGCTGTGAAAATGGCTACTAGGGGAAAACCCAGGGCGGCTGTGTTGGGAAAGATGGACAACACCATCAAGGTGCCTCTCCAGCCGTGGTCTTCTCTGATGAAATAGCGGCCGTAAATAAAAGAACTGCCCAGGCAGAGTATCAGGACCGCGACTACGTAGAAGAAAACTTCTTTATGATTTATCAGGTAGGCCAGGCTCCGGCCGGCGATGTTGGCCAGGACAAAGAAGCTAAGCAGAATATCATTGGCCAGGATTCCGATGAAATTGAAAATCCCATCCTTTCGGATTACCGATTTAAGGATAAAACCCGTAGCGATGAGAACCAGTATTACCGGAACAGTCAAGAATCTCTCTCCTTTGCTGGGAGTAGGCAGTTGCCGGTTTTATTGCTTAATCTGGTAATTTTCAGGTCTACCCCTCATAGCGGGCTTCAGGATTTTATACCAGATCTGAGAACATCTATAAAGATTCAGGCAACAGGAATTTTTATTTTAAGCAGAAGTTTCGGCTCCTAACCTTCAGTTCCGAACCAAAATTAACCATTTAAGACCAGGTGGTTTCAGCCATTATTTTTGTAAACTTTTTGGGCTTCAGCCTTTGTCCTTTTGCCACGGCTCCACCAGGTCTGGTTTCCTCAAGCTCTGGCCCCAAGTTTTGTCGGGCCTGTTTACTTCCTGACTCTGATCGGGTATGGAGGACGCTGCATCTTCTTCGGCGGATTTTTCTTCAGCAGGTCGAGTATAACTTCTATGGCTTTTTCGAGCTGCGGGTCACGGCCAGCAACGTAGTCAGCAGGAGTTATTTCCACTTCCACGTCAGGTGGGACGCCCACATTTTCTATGCCAAAGCCTTCTTCCTCTGTCCAGAAAGCCAGGTTGGGTGCGGTTATGGTTCCGCCATCCATTAGAACTGGAAAGCCGAGCACTCCGACCAGACCGCCCCAGGTTCTCTTACCTACCAGAGGACCGAGTTTAAAGTGTCTGAACATCCAGGGCAGCAAATCTCCACCTGAGCCAGCCATTTCGTTTATCAGCATGACTTTTGGGCCCTGGATGGAAGCACTGGGAGTTTTAAGGTCAGCGCCGTAACGCATGGCCCACATGGCAATGAAAGGCTTGCTTAACCAGTCAATATAATAATCTGCTACTTGACCGCCGCCATTAAATCTTTCATCCACGATTATGGCGTCCTTGTAAGCCTGCGGGAAGAAATAGCGTCTGAAATACATATAACCCTGAGTTGAAGTGTTAGGCACATAAACATAGGCTACCCGGCCACCAGTAGCTTCTTCCACTTTTTTGAGGTTGCCTTCGACCCAGTCGCGGTTGCGCAGCCCGAACTCATTAGCAATTGGAACAACTTTTACTGTGCGGGCGCCTTTTCCATCAGGTGTTGGGCCTACAGTTATTTCCACGATTTTACCAACTTTGTTTTCAAAATATTTAAAAAGGTTATCAGGTGGAATGACTGGTTGTCCCTCTACGGCCAACAGGTATTCGCCGGCTTTAATGTTGACGCCGGGTTCTGTCAGAGGCGAACGAAGTTCTGGGTTCCAGTTTAAACCACCATAGATTTTCTTAAAACGGTAACGGCCATTGACGATTTCATAATCAGCGCCAAGCAAGCCAACCTGAATGGTTTTGCGTTCATAAGGCGTGTCGCCACCACCACCACGGTGATGACCGACAGCCAACTCGCTGCACATCCACGTAATCAGCCGGTTGAGGTCATCGCGACAGGAAAGCTCAGGCAGGAATTTTTCGTATTTTTTCTTCATCGCCGACCAGTCGCAGCCGTGCATATTGGGGTCATAAAAGAAATCGCGGTTTATCCTCCAGGCTTCGTTGAAAATCTGCTTCCATTCTTCAGGGGGGTTAATTTTAACTTCAATGGAATCTACGTTAATTTTCCCCTGACCGGCCTGAATTTTTCTGCTGAGGTTGGTAATGCCCCAAGTGTTTTGAGCAACATAGAGTAATTTTTTCTTGTCGGCCGAAATCAGATAATTATTCAGGCCTTCCATTATAACTTCGTCTTTTCTGGTTTTGAGGTCAAAGTGGTGGAGCTTGCCGTCACGGCTTCTGCTACCCGGTCCGGCCATCATAGCTCCTATGGGAACAACAGGGAATTCCAAATAGTAAAGGTGCCCGGCATCTCCAACCTGGAGGTTGGAGTAATTACCGGGCGGCACGGGCAAAGCAATAATACGGTATTCCAGCCCGTCAAAATCTATGACTGTTTCAACGGCTTCAGTTTTAGCTGGTTCACTTTTTCTGACGAATGTCTTTTCTCCAGCGACTTTCACTTTTGATTTTGCTTTAGCATCACTAATGGTGTTAGTCAGCTCAACCGGTTTTTCTTCATCGCTTTCCTTGGCCAACGGGTTTGGTAAATCTTTTCTTAAAACTACCAGGTAGAGCGAATAGCTGGCTCGCAGGTCAGCATTGGACATGTCAAACCACTGCTTGACAGGCCCGGCATCAGTTGAGGACAGGAAGTAAAGGTACTTTCCGCTCTGATCAAAACGTGGCTCAGCCACTTCGCTTAGGCCATCAGTTATAGGATAGGATTTGTCCTTTTCCAGAGAGTAAACGAATACTTTCTGGATATAGGTCTGGGTGTTTAAGGTATAAGCAATCCATCTGGAATCCGGCGACCAGGTAGCGTAGACGCTGCGAATGCGGCTTGGTCCGTAGAGATATTCTGAGGCAATTTTTTTGACGGAGCCGGTTTTAAGGTCTATCCAGTAGAGGGACCAGGAATTGTCGGCAAAAGCAATTTTCTGAGAGTCAGGTGACCAGACCGGTGAATCATAAAAACCGGCGCCGTTCAGTTTGTATTTTTTGGTTTCACCCTTGCCATCCTGTGGCTTTACATGTAGTTCATATTCGCCGGATTCATCGGAAAAATAGGCGATAAAGCGGCCGTCAGGAGACCAGGCGGGACTGCGTTCGTGAACTCCAGGTGTCTGGGTCAGGTTGCGGTAGTCGCCTTTTTCTGCCGGCAGAGTGATGATTTCTCCGCGAAATTCAAAGACGGCCCGTACGCCAGATGGTGACAGGTCGGCGTTTCTGATCCAGCGGGCACCTTTAGCAAAGCGCTCGCGCAGTTCAATAAGGTCGGTGGAGATACCGATTACCAGGCGGTTGCTCTTCCCGGATTTGGGATCAAAAAGATGCAAGTAGCCGCCCTGTTCGTATATGATGCGTTCCTTATTTCCAGCTGCATCTATAATCGGAAAGTCTTCATGATGGGTGAGCTGTTTTATTTCTTTGGTCTTAAGGTCATAACTGAAGAGGTTGAACTCGCCGTTGCGGTCTGAAAGAAAATAGAGCTTGCCTTCGGTCCAGATGGGGTCAATATCATTGCAGCACCCTTCAGGCTGAGGAATTTTTTCTATGGTGTTGTTTTTTCTGTCGTAAATAGTAATGATGGAGTTACGACCACCACGGTAGTTCTTCCACTGTCTAAAAGCGTCGGGAAAATGATTGTAGGCAATAAGCTGACCATCGGGTGAAACTTTTGCGCGGTAAACGTAAGGAATCATGATTTGCTCGGGGAAGCCGCCATCAATGGATAAAGTGTAAAGATTGCTGGCTCCCCGGGCATAGGCGTTTCTGGTTGAGGTAAAGAAAATTTTCTTGCCGCAGGGGCTGAAATCCTGGACCAGGTCGGGCCCGGGGTGCCAGGTCAGACGGCGGGACTGCCCGCCTTCGGCTGGCATCAAGTAGACATCAATGTTGCCATTATGCTCAGCACTGAAGGCAATCCACTTTCCGTCAGGTGAGAAGACTGGTGTACCCTGAACCAGCAGATCTACGGTTAACTGGCGAGGACTTTTACCGTCAAGATCAGCTACCCAGAGCTGGTTGGCGTAAACGAAAGCTATTTTATCAGGGCCAATTGCTGGCCGGCTGAGCATGGCTGTGTCTTTGGTGTTAATGGCCAGCAAGGTTGTGGTCAGTGATAAAAACAGAAACAGGAAAGCAATTAAGATAGGTCTTCTACCACTCATAACTTCCCCTCCATATCATTTATATTTAAAAGCACTACAATTATATCTAAAAAACACTGTCGTTGCACTTTGATTTTTGACCGGTCTGCATTTTACTTTTTAAATACGGCCAGCTCAAGTTATAGCGTACGGGCTTATCTTTTTGTTTATCAGGCTGAAGAATTTATGTCATGGAAATTAGTCAGCTAAATTTACGGGCTTGAAGTTTCACCAAATATTACAAGATATAGCAGAATACTTTTACTGACCTTTAGAGGCAAGATAAAAAATCTGGGCCAAATGGCTAAGGAATCTAAAAGCCAAAAAAAATTGGTGAATGAGTAAAGTGTCCCCCGTTTTTAGGGGCCGACGTGGACCATCGGCAAAGTCACCTCAAAATCTTCGGTGCGCAGGGCGTTTTCCCGTTCTAAATTAAGCAGCTGATAGTGCCCCATCTCCATGGAAGCGATGTAAAGCAGAAGCTTGTGCTGTTCCGATTCGTGAGGGAAGTGCCCGGAAATGGCAGTGTAGAAATCGTGAGCAGCTTTTTCTGCCTGCATAGCCACAAAGAAAACTTCGCTTATCGGCAGAGTTTCCTTTTCGAACTTTAGCTCTGGAAGAGGCACCGGGCTTTTTTCTGGAAGCACCAGCTCTTGGCCGGGAAACTGCTGCCGGAACATCTGCTCAAAAGCCTGGCGGTGCTTTTCTTCTTCGGCCGAGAGAAATAAGATTCTATCCTTGAGAAAATAATTTTCCACCGTCCCGGCCAGGCTCTTGTAGAAGTCCCTGGCTTCAATTTCGCTCTTTAAAGCGGTTAGCAATAAGTCTTTAAGTGAATATTTTGATACCTCCATGACCCTATCCTTTCATCTCTTTTTTTACACTCTGGCTGCGGCCGTGTCAATTTTTCCGGCGATTTTGCCCTTTTTGAAGACATCTTCCACCACCTCGGCGAAATAGTCAATCTCTTTGACCGAGAGCGAGATGTTGACCACGATTCTGATGCCGTCCACCAGTCCATCAGGGTGAGTTATGTGTGATGCCACTATCCCATGTTTGTCGAGCAGGTATTCGGTAAGTTTTCCCATGTCAATCCCTTCAATGCCGAAGCAGGATTCAGCCGGGTTCAGTTGCCAGGCTTGCTGGTTTGACTTCAAGTTAAGTGGAAATTTGGTCTTTAGGAAAAAGGGCATTGCTGGTTCAACTCATATTTAGTCATTTAT
>JACIYK010000080.1 GCA_014359965.1 Candidatus Aminicenantota bacterium | reverse complement strand
AAGACACAAAATTGATAAAAATAAAAAAGCTGGAAAAAAATAAAAGAGGCTGAAAAAGAATAAAGATTGCTGCCAGAAAAGGAGGGGAAGGCGGCATGAAAAATACCAATTTCCTGCTTTTTAAAAAGATAGTTTTTTTATCCCTGATTAGCTGGCTATTTTTCAGCTTAACCCCGGACCGCCTTCTGGCTCAGGTAAAACCCGCTCCGCGCCTGGAGAAATTTTTCCCCGTCTCAGTCTGGTATACAGGCGGGAAAGTGCGAGCTCCGATGATTGAGCCGGTAAGCAACAGGTCCCGGGCTGAATGGAAAAAGGACCTGGAACAGATCAAGAACCTTGGTTTCAACACAGTTCGCTGCTGGATAGAATGGGCCTACAACGAGAAAGAAGAAGGAAAGTATGATTTTTCCAGCCTACAGCTTCTCACCGACCTGGCCGCTGAGGTTGGCTTAAAGGTTATCTGTCAGGTTTACGTGGATTCTGCTCCGGAGTGGGTTGGGAAAAAGTTTCCTGAGGCAGAGTTTGTCTCTTCCAACGGAGTTCGGGTTCATTCTCAATCTGCCCCAGGTTATTGTTTTGACCATCCCGGAGTGAGAGAGAAAGTCCTCAATTTTTTCAGTGCGGCAGCTTCGGCGGTTAAAGGAAAACCGGCTTTTTATGGCTGGGACCTGTGGAGTGAACCACACATCATCAACTGGGCAGAGGTTTACTACGTGGGAGACCTGAAGTATGTGCAGTTTTGCTACTGCCCTTCTTCTCAGGCCCGTTTCAGGGAATGGCTGAAGAAAAAATACCAGACCGTAGATAAACTCAACCAGGCCTGGCACCGAACTTTTCACGATTTTGCCGAAGTAGAGCCGCCGCGCTATGGCACAATTCTTACCTACACCGATTATGTGGATTTTCAGGAATACATCAGCGACAAGCTGGCTGAAGACCTAGCGCTCAAAGCGCAGGCTATAAAAAAAGTTATGCCCGAAGCAATAGTAACCAGCCATTCGGCCATTCCCGGTCTTTTCAGCCGTCCTTCCTGGGATGGAACGCCTGATGACCGCAAGATGAATGATTCAGTGGATTATTACGGCGTTTCCATCTATCCCAAGCATGCCGGAGCCGTTCGCCCCTGGAGCCCGTTTTTCCGGGCCGCGGGCCTTGATTTTGTTCGGTCCATGAGCTGGCCTAACGCCGGGTTTTATGTTGGAGAACTACAGGCTGGCTACGGGGTTTTTGGTCTTAAGGTCAGTGTGCCAGTTACGCCTGAAGACCTGCGGGACTGGATGTGGAGCATGGTGGCTTATGGTGCTCGGGCAATGAACGTCTATGCTTATTACCCGATGAGTTCTGGCTACGAAGCTGGTGGCTATGGCCTGGTGGAGCTTGATGGGAAAATCACACGCCGGGCAGAGGAAGCTGGAAAGGTGGCCCGAACCATCAGCAGAAATATGGATTTGTTCCTAAAAGCCAGGCCGGTGCCAGCTGAAATCGCCATCGTTTATAACCCCCTTGCTCACCTGGTCGGAGGCCAGCAAACTTTCACCTCAGAAGGTCAGCCGGTGGGCTATAACAATCTGAGTGAATCCCTGCAGGGTGTCCACCGGGCTTTTTATGAGCAGGGCTATCAGGTGGACTTTTTGCATGTGCGGGACCTGGAAACCAGAGCCAGCAAATACCGGCTAGTAATCGTTCCCTACCCGGTAATGATTTCTCAGAAATATCTTAGGGATTTGATTGACTACGTAAAAAAAGGTGGCATGCTGCTGGTGGAGGCTCGCTGTGGCTGGGTGGATGAGAGAGGCTTCTCTTTTCCTGTGCTGCCTGGTGGTGGGCTGGATGAGGTCCTCGGCTGCCGGGAAGAGCGCCTGCTACCGCTCTCCAGGACGGGGAAAATGCTCATTAGCCAGGCTCACCAGGCCCTGCCATTTTTAAAGCCAGGCGATAGCTTGGACACTGTTTTTTTTGAAGAAACCTTTACCCTGACTGATAAAAAGGCTGAGGTTTTAGCCACCAGCGAAGACGGTCACCCCATGCTTGTTTTGGCACCTTATGGCCAGGGGCGAGCTTTAATAGCTGGTTCGTTTTTGGGCTCGGCCTACCATCATTTTCACAATAAAAATAATGCCCGGTTTCTGACTGGTCTGGCAGCCTGGCTGGGCATAAAAAAGCAAACGGAAGTGCAGCCTGAGCCGGTCTCAGCTTTAGTTGAAACCAGATGGCTGGAAAGTCCGGAGGACAGGATATTGTTTGTATTTAACCGGCATGAAGAAAAAGTAAAAGCCAGCTTGAGATTTCCCTGTCCCTGGCCTGAAGCTGAGCTTAAAGACCTAGAAAGGGAAAAGGTGGTTCTGTTGAAGATGGCAGACCGGCAGGCCAGCTTTTCTCTGGAGCTTGCTCCCCAGCAGGTGCAAGTCTTCAGGTTGAGTAAAAAGGAAAAGTGAAAAAACTTGAAAAATTGCCGATAACGAAAAAAACAAGAAAAAATAAAAATGCTAGAAAAGTTTCAAGATATCCAACGAGCTGGTCTGCGATCGTTTTAGACTATGATGATTAAGTGGACTTCAGCTTCTTTCCAAGAAGTATCTGGAGCGATAGAGACTAGCAGTTTAAGCTTAATTTTTAGGATAATAATTTGTTAATAACAAAATGAAGAAAATCTTCACAGGCAAAGGGAGAAAAATTTTGGGCACGTTTGAGGCGGCTCAGAAAAATTGTCTTTGTTTTTTTATTTTTCCTTCTAAAGATAACTGAAGATAAAAGGAGGGGAGATGAAAAATTCCAGCAGAAGATTAAGCCTAGTTTTTACCCTGTTTATTGGTGGAATTTTTTTATTTTTGCTTTTCCGCCAGGAGGCCCGGTTGGAGCAGGGCCTGGTCGAGCTTATTGTTCGTGGGGATGACATGGGTATGACCCATTCGGCCAACGAAGCCTTTGAGCTGGCTTTTGAAAAAGGAATCCTGACTTCAGGCGGCTTGCTAGTGCCAGCTCCCTGGTTTGAAGATGCTGCCAGGCGCTGCCGGGAGCATCCGGAATGGTCTGTAGGTGTGCATCTTTGTGTTAATGCAGAATGGAAAGATTACCGCTGGCGCCCGGTGCTGCCTTTCAACCTGGTGCCCAGCTTGGTAGATGAGGATGGATATTTTTTCCCAACTGCTTCTGCTTTCCTGGCTCACCAGCCAAAAGTTGAAGAAGTGGAAAAGGAACTGCGAGCCCAGATAGAGCGGGCTTTGAGTCGCGGGCTTAAGCCAGATTATTTAGATACCCATATGGACAGCCTGGAAACGAAAAAGGAATTTCGCGACGTGGTTAAAAAGCTGGCGCAGGAATACAGGCTTCTCATCTCGGGTGAGTGTGGAGAAGACCGAGAATTTTTTAACATCTACAGCGTTTCTCCGCAGAAAAAAGAAAAAGTCATTCTGGAAAAATTAAAGACCGTAAAGCCAGGACTTTACCTGATGGTAGTTCATCCGGGTCTGGACACACCCGAAGAAAGAGCCATTGTGGACCTCAACCCTCAGGGCCTGAAAAATGTCTATCTTTACCGTTCGGCTGAAGTGCGTGCTATCACCAGTCCAAAGGTCAAAAAGCTTCTGGCCAGAAGAAACATCAAGCTTACCAGCTACCGGGAACTCCGGACTCAGGGTCGCTTGAAATTTGATTAATGCTCTGAAAAAAATGTTTTTGAACTGGCGGAAAAGAGGTCGGACTTGGCAGCCGGTTTATCTTCTGACTTAAAGTAGTAAAATAAAACCTTAATCCACTTAAGGAGTTTTAGGATGAAAAAATTAGCTATAAAGGGAAACCTGATACTAGAAGACCGTATCGTAAAAAATGGGCTGGTAATTATCAGTGATGGATTGATTGAAGAAGTTCTGGAGAAAGAAGAAGGGATTAATCTCTCAGAAATTGAAATCCATGATTTCAGCGGTAACTGGGTTTCACCCGGCCTGATTGATGTGCATCTGCATGGAGCACTGGGCTGTGAAACCATGGATGGAGAAGTGGAGAGTCTGCGAAAAATGGCCGAACATCAGGCAAAATGTGGAGTTACGGCCTTTTTCCCCACCACCCTCACGGCCAGCCGGGAGAAAATTATCAAAGCCATTGAAGCTGTGGTAAGAGCCAGGGAGGAAGATTTGCCATCGGAAATTGCGGGTATTCATCTTGAAGGCCCCTTCGTGTCGCTTAAAAGAAAAGGTGCCCAGGACCCAAAGTATGTGCGGGAAATCACCGCCGAAGAAATTGAGGAGTATAAAGCAAAGCTTGGCTCCCTGCCGACCATCATCAGCCTGGCTTCAGAAGTGGGGGAGAACCTCAAGTTCATACCCAGGATGGTGGACATGGGCTGGGTAGTAAGCTTGGGACACAGCGATGCTACCTATGAAGAAGGTCTGAAGGCATTTGCTGCTGGCGCCACCCACGCCACCCATCTTTTTAACGCCTGGCGCGAGTTTCATCATCGGGAACCCGGCGGAATAGGCGCAGCCCTTGATGCTGATAAAGTCTGTGTTGAGCTCATTGCCGACGGCGTGCACGTTCATCCTTCTTTTATCAGGCTGGCCATCTACCGCAAAGGTCCTCACCGGGTTTGTCTGATTACGGATTCGCTCAAGGAAAGTGGTTTGCCTGACGGTGTTTATGACTGGGGAGAACTTCAGGTGGTGCTTAAAGGGAATGAAATCAGGCTGAAAGATTCAGGTGTGCTGGCTGGCTCGGTGCTTCATCTAAATTATGGAGTAAGAAACGTCCTGAACTGGACCGGCTTGCCGGTGCCTGACGTGGTCCGCCAGGCTTCTTTAACCCCGGCTGAAAATGTAGGCCTAGCAAAAGAAATGGGAAGCATAAAGAAAGGTAAAAAAGCCAACATCGCAATTTTTGATGAAAGTTTTGCTTGTCTGGCTACTTATTTGAGGGGCAAAAAAGTTTTTTAAAAAGAGCAAAATATGAGGCTGTTTTATAAAGCTGGTTCTAAAAAGATAACCAGGAAAGAGCCGGTCTGGTGGAGAATTTAACTGTTAAATGAATATTTGTTGTTGATTTTTTTGATGGGTGAGGTCAAAAAATATTTAAGGAGGGTAGGGCGGTGGAAAAAAATTTGGCAAAAATAATCAGGGGGCTTTTGTTTTTTGGGCTGATTTTATCAGCTGGGCTGACTCTGTCTGGGGTTGCTGAAGGAGCTAGTCCGGTGGCAGAGAAAGTTAAAAGTTCGCCAGCGGCCTATGAGTTTAATTTTAAGCCGGCCCCAGCTAACTTGGCTGGGTTCCCGTCCTGTTCTTTTTTCCGGCCGTTTGGCTACCGCATGGAAAAGTTTGGTCATACGGCCGCGGCAGGAAACATTGACAACGACCCGGAAGGCAGTGCCTGCCCAGTTGGTGGTCTGGGAAGCCCGGGCTTTGAGTGGACCATGAGCGGAAAATTCCGCTACTGGTTTCTAAAATCAGGCTGGTATGTCGATGACTGGCTGCCAGCCTGTGCTTTTCATGTTTATTTTAAAAAAGGCCAGAAAACGCTGGTCCAGACCATTTCTGCCGAACAACCAGAAGGAGTTCTGAGCAATTGGAAGTGGGAACTTAAGCCGGGACAGGGAACTTATTTTGCTCTCTATCCTAAAAGCGGCTTTTCCTTTGAGAATAATCCTGAGTGGCCTTTAAAGGTAGCGGTGGTGCAGTTCTCTCCGGTCATTCCTCATAATTACCGGGAAAGCAGTTTTCCGGTGGCTGTCTACCGCTGGATAATTAAGAATCCGACCCGGGACAGAGTTGATTTTTCTATTATGCTGACCTGGGAAAATATGGTGGGCTGGGAAGCGGTCTGGCCCGGCGGGACAACTCCGGCCACTCAGTTTGTCTGGGATAAGAATAGCTTGGGTCAGTTCAGCGAATTCCAGGCCGAAGGAAATAAAAAAGGCATTGTTTTCCGGCGCACTGGGTTGGACCTGAGACAGGGGAATGCCCTGTCTGGGACCATGGCCATAGCTGTAAAAGAAGTGCCAGGAGCTCAGGTTAGTTATCTGCTGGATTTTCCGGCCACTGGTCAGGGGCTGGAAGTTATGGAACCTTTTGCTTCCTCTGGTCAGCTGCCTTCTACCAGAGTCGCAGCTGTGGGTTCCGGGCGCAATCGGTTAGCCTCGGCTCTCTGTCTCAAACTGAACTTAAAGCCCGGCCAGAAAGTAGAAATTCCTCTGGTTATCAGCTGGGACTTTCCGTATTACGAATTTGAAAAAGGTGTGAAATACCGGAAAAAGTACACGGAGTTTGTAGGCTCAGATGGCCAACAGGCATTGAATTTAGCTTTTGCTGCTCTGGAGAGCAGCACTGAATGGGAAAGAGCCATTGACCGGTGGCAGGCTCAAATCATTGAGCAAAAGAACCTTCCGGCCTGGTTCAAGCAGCTTCTTTTTAACGAGCTTTATGTGCTGAGTGAGACCAGCATCTGGGAGGCCAGCACCGACCTTTTCACTTACCTGGAAAGTGCTGATTATCTCATGTACGGCACTTTTGATGTTGATTCTTACTGTTGGCAGATACTTGAGCTCTGGCCCGAGCTGGAAAAGAAAAACCTGAGCTTTTTTGCCGAGGCCATCTATAAAAAGGACCCGGCTTATAAAGTTTACCAGTATAACCAGGTCTTCCCTGATGAGGTGCCGGCAGAGAAAAAATCTTATTACTGGAGTGTCAACAAAGAACGGGGTATGATTCCTCATGACCTGGGTTCGCCTCGCCTGAGACCCTGGGTTGTGTTGAACGCCTTTGACTGGCAGAACGGAAACGTCTGGAAGGACCTCAACCCCAAGTTCCCGCTTCGCGGCCTGCGCGATTGCCTCGCTATGGGCCAGGATGACCCTGACTTTCTGAGAAAGGTCTATGCGGCTTCGGTTCTGGCGCTTGATACTCTGGAGAAAAAATTTGGTCATCCGGTATCGCACATCCCGCAGAATGAAGCCATTCCTGACCAGACCTATGATACCTGGCGGATGAAAGGCACTTCGGCTTATGTGGGGCTGCTCTGGCTTTCTGCGCTTAAAGCCACCAATCGTCTGGGGGAACTGCTGCTGGAAAAGGGGATTGAAGAAGTGGATGGTTTTGAGGTCAGAGCCATCCAGAAAAAATATACAGAGTGGATAGAAGAGGGGAAAAAAGAGGTCCTCAAGCTGTGGGATGAGGAGAAAGGCTATTTTCACATAGACAGCTACACCGACGACATTATGACCGACCAGCTTTTTGGCCTTTGGTACGGAAAAATGTTAGGGCTGGAAGATAAAAACCCGTTGCTGGAAGAAGAAAAAGTCCTGAAAGCTCTCCGGACTATTTTTAAAACCAACGTGGTCGGCTACGGCGATGGTTTCCTGGGCGCGGTCAACGGGCGAAAAGCCAGCGGCCAGCAGCTTTTAAGTCAGCAGGGTGATGAGGTCTGGGTTGGAACAACCTATGCCCTGGCTGCTAATTGCCTGCTTCACGGCCTGGAGAAAGAAGCCTGGCAGACGGCTTATGGCGTTTACCGGGTGGTCTGGAGTCCTGAAGGCCAGGGCTATTTCTTTAAAACCCCGGAAGCCTACCTTAATCCGGATGAGCTGGTCTGGAATAACCCGGGAAAAAAGTACGGGGAAAATCTTTTCAGGGCTATGAAGTACATGAGACCGGGCGCGGTCTGGGCCATCTACCGGGCCTGGCAGCAGGTTAACCGATAAAAGGAGCAGAGGAAGAAGAATTTGCCAGACAGAAAAAGGTGCATAACCAAAATTAAAATCTGGAGCGCAAAAATGTTAATTTGAGTTAAAATAATTCAGTGAGATAGAAAAAATAGCTTCTGCTGCGCAGTAGAAGATTGAGCGGGAAAAGATGAAGGGAAAAAAGAAAATAGAAAATGATGTAAATTAAAGCTGGTGGTAGGAAGGATGAGAGGGGAGGTTTTTTAATCAGACAGCTAAAAACAGGGAGATAATCAAGATTTTTGAAAAAAAAGAAAGACAATTTTGATAAATGATAAGATAAATAATAAATTGAGTAGAAAAGGAGAGTTCCGAAAAAAGAATAAAAATAGACCGGTATGCCCGGGCCATTTTCCATCCGGCTGTCTTTTTTGGGGCAGGAACCTGGCGGGGGAAAAACAGATGAAGAAAAAAGCAAATGACGGCGTGAAAAAAACTAAAAGAAAACGAAACCCGCTGACAAAAAAAATTATTGTTCCAGCGTTCGTGGCGCTGGCCGCAGTGGTTTTGGTGGTTCTGGGCTACAGGATGATAAAAGATAAAGAAAACCTGGCTTTAGCCTGGAAAAAAGCCGGGGTAGAAAAGCCGAATGTCATCATCATTACTCTGGATACATCCCGGGCTGACCATTTGCCGCTTTATGGCTATACCGGTGTTACCACGCCAGTCCTGGACCGACTTGGCCGCTTTGGCGTGGTTTTTGAACAGTGTGCCACGGTTTCTCCTCAGACCCTGCCGGCTCACTGTTCCATCATGACCGGCTATTATCCGCCTTACCACGGCGTCAGGGTTAACGGTAACAACGCCCTGCGCGATGATCAGGTTACTCTGGCCGAAGTTTTTTCTGCTTCAGGCTACCAGACAGCGGCTTTTATTGGAGCTTTTGTTCTGGATGGCCGCTGGGGTTTAAAACAGGGCTTTGATTTTTATGACGACCATTTTGACCTTAAAAAATACAAACAGCTTGACCTGGGGATGGTCCAGCGCCGCGGTGATGAGGTAGTGAATTCGGCGCTGGCCTGGCTGAGTGAAAACCAGGATAAGCCTTTTTTTGCCTGGGTCCATCTCTATGACCCGCACCTACCCTATGAGCCGCCTGAACCATATTATTCACGCTATAACTACTATCCGCCGGTAAGTCTTTACGACGGCGAAATCGCTTTTATGGATGAGCAGATAGGCCGGCTTTATAGCTGGCTGCAGAGTCAAGGCCTTGACCGTAAGACCATCCTGGTGCTGGTAGGAGACCATGGGGAAGGGCTGGGCGAACACGGTGAGCTGGCTCACGGGTATTTTATCTACGATTATGCTGTGCACGTGCCGTTAATCGTGGTTACCCCGTTTAAAGAGTTCGCCGGTCGCCGGATAAAATCCCAGGTAAGCGTGGTGGATGTGTTCCCTACGGTCTGTGAGCTGGCTGGGATTAAATACCAGACCACCCAGGGGCGTTCTCTTTTAAACCTGATGAGGTTAAAAAAGGAAAAAGAGCAACCAGCTTATTGTGAATCTCTCACCCCCAACCTTCATTACGGCTGGAGCCCGTTGATTGGCCTGCGCACTTCCCGCTTCAAGTTTATCGATGCTCCCCGGCCTGAGCTCTACGACCTAGTTCAGGATCCTCAGGAAATTAACGATGTGCAGAATAAATTACCGGAAATAGGCTTGAGTCTAAAACGAGAGTTGGATGCTCTGGTGGAGAGAATCAGTGCCGGAGC
Organism: Candidatus Aminicenantota bacterium; assembly: GCA_014359965.1. Taxonomy (GTDB): domain Bacteria; phylum Acidobacteriota; class Aminicenantia; order Aminicenantales; family Saccharicenantaceae; genus Saccharicenans. Next base: position 1,024 of record JACIYK010000080.1, on the reverse strand, counting down.
GCCGGAACCTCAGGCGGCCAATCTTGATTCAGAAACCATTCAGCGACTGGCGGCGCTTGGCTACATAGGTGCGGCGGTCAGAGTTAAAACCAGACCCACCAGAGAACTGGCTGATCCCAAAGACAAACTGGAAATTTACGAACTTATCCAGCAGTCTGGCGATTTGATCAATCATGAGAAATACGCCGAGGCCGCAGAAAAACTGGAAAAAGCAATTTCCCTGGAGCCGGGCATGCCCCAGGCCAGACAACTTCTGGCCACCTGTTACACCGAGCTTGGCCGTAAAGAAGAAGCCAAAAAAATATTTGATGAGTTGCTGAGACAAGACCCGAATTCGGTCCAGGCTCTAATTGGTCTGGCTAACCTGCTGCTGGAAGAAGGAAAAAGTGAAGATGTCCTGACCCTCTGCCGGAAAGCCATAGCCCTCGATGACCGGAACACCCAGGCTTATACTCTTATGGGCGAAGTTTATATGGCCAGGATGGAGCACGAACAGGCACGGCCATATCTGGAAAAAGCCGTGGAAATTCAGCCGAAGATGACCAGAAATGTGCTCAACCTGGCGGTCTGCTTGGTAGGATTAAGAGAATATGAAAATGCAGAGAAATTGCTCGAAAATATCCTGGAAGAATACCCCAGATTTCCCCGGGTTTATTATCATCTGGGATTGATGTACGAAGAGCAGGGACGTCTGGAAGAAGCCATAGCTGCCTATCAAAAAGAAATAAAAAATTATCCTGACCATTATCGGGCCAGGTTTAACTTGGGCAAACTTTTGCTTAAAAAAGGAGACCTGGAAGGTTATTTGCAGGAGATGAAAAAAGTCATGGAAATTTCCCCAGAAGATGCGGAAGGCTATCTTTTTTATGCCCGGGGGCTTCTGCTCCGTGGAGATGACCCGCAGATTATCTTACCTTTGATAAGCAAGGGACTTGAGAAAGCCCAAAAGAATGAGCTAAAGGCTCTGGGTTATTTTCTCCTGGCTGATATTTACAACCGGCTGGGCCAGACAGAAAGAGTTAAA
>JACIYK010000008.1 GCA_014359965.1 Candidatus Aminicenantota bacterium | reverse complement strand
AGAAAAAATTCGGAAAGACGAACAGGCTCTGGAGAGAATTAAAAAGGCCGAACCTGATGTCAATGTAGTTGTCGCTTACGGTCAGATTATTCCCGCTCCTATAATATATTACCCCCGGTATAAATCCCTCAACGTTCACTTTTCCCTCCTTCCCAAATACCGGGGAGCAGCTCCAGTAGCCTGGGCCATACTTAACGGCGACAGATTTACCGGCGTAACCATCATGCAACTCAACGAAAAGATGGATGAAGGACCAATTCTGGCCAGGGAAATGATAGAAATACTGCCCAGGGAAAATACCAAAGAACTGGAAACACGCTTGTCCCACCTTGGCGCTCAACTTCTGATCAAGACCTTGAATGAGATTGATTCCCTCACGCCTGTAGAGCAGGACCATTCTCAAGCTACTTATGCGCCCAAAATCACGAAAGAACAGGGGAAAATTGACTGGTCCGAGCCGGCTGAGATCATTGACCGAAAAGTGAGGGCTTTCTACCCCTGGCCAGGTGCTTATACCTTTATCAACGGTTTGCGACTGGAAATTATTTCCGGGCAGGCCCTGTCTGGTTTAATGCCAGAAGCCAGAGCCGGAGAAATAGTGAGAGTCGATAAATCCGGTCTTTATGTTCGCTGCGGTGACGGGAATCTCTACCTGATAGAAAAAATCAAACCCGAAGGTAAAAAAGAGATGGCGGCCTACGCCTTCTATTTGGGAAACAAAATATCACCTGGTACAGCTTTCTCTTTTTGATTATTCTGGTAGCGTTTAAAATGCTTCTCTTCAGAAATCGAGCCTGTTTTCCCCTACTCTTCAATAATATAATCAATGGGGTTTACGGGTTTTCCATTCAGATGAACTTCGTAGTGGAGATGTGGCCCTAAAGCTTTCCCGGTCTTTCCCACATATCCAATTAGTTGACCTCTCTCCACTTTCTGACCGGATTTAACCGCATACTTTTGAAGATGCCAGTATTCAGTAGAAAAACCATTACCATGGCTTATGACAACAAAATATCCTTTATATTTATCAAAGCCAACTTTAACCACTACGCCGTTGGCTGTGGCCACCACCGGATTGTTGAGGTTGGTAGCAATGTCCAGACCAGTATGCATGGCGTTCCGACCGGTAAAGGGGTCAATTCTGGGGCCAAAAGATGAAGAAACCCAGCCTACCGTGGGCCAGATAGTAGGAGTAGTAGCCAGGCTAGTGCTCTGGTTCTCAAAAAAGTGTAAAACATAACTAAGGTTTTTTTCCATTGATTCTGCTCTCTGCTTGATGGCTTGGATGGCTCCAGGCGTCACTTCTCTGGTAAGTTTGGCATCTCCTTTGAGGTCTAAACGGTCACCCCCGCCCAGCCCTGGCTCTCCAGTAATTTTATCTGGTGATTGAATTCCGGCCAGAACGTTAATCTTTCTGATATAGTTTTCCAGATTGTTGAGAGTTTCTTTCATCTGAGAAATGGTAGTTTCATAATTAGCAATTGTTTCTTTTTGACTCCTGTTTTCCTGGAGTAGCTCTTTATACTTGGCTTTGGTCATAGTCATGGAAAAATAATCAACCAGGAAATAGGAAAATAGCACAGCAAAAGCCGCTGTTCCGATAATCATAATCCTGATGGCTTTCTTAGGAATGGTAACCGTCCTAAAATTTGTCTTCCAGTTAGGAACAATAACTATTGATATTAATTTTTTACTCATTTTTTCTTCTAAATGCATCCTTTAAATCATACTGGCTTTCTATCCCTTATTTTTTGATTTTACCAGATTTTATTCCTTCACTCAACCACCTTAAAAACCACGTCATGTTCACGGACGGGCAAGTCAACTTTAATAGCCACTTCTTCTCCGGCCTTGGCTTCTTCCACTGGCTTATGTTCTATCTGCATTGATTCAATTTTTTGAAAAAAGTCAGTACTGTGTCCCTTAATATGAACCACATCCCCTACTCTAAAACCTCTGCCGCTTACTTTAGCCACTCCCACCTGAATTCTGGGAAAATAATGGGTAATGCGACCAACCTCGATCTCCTCCATTTTCGTCCCTCCTAATTTTTTGTCTATTAAATAACAAAAAAATTGAAATTAATCAACTAATTTTTTCAGCCGCCACAGAGGACGGCTCCACCGTTAACGTTAAGAATTTCTCCGGTGATATGCCTGGCCTGGTCTGAAACCAGGAAAAGAATGGGACCAGCTATATCTTCTGGAGGGGGAATTCTTTTCAGGGGAATTGATTGCCTGACTTTTTCTTTAAAGGCCGGGTCGCTGAAGACTTCAGTACACATGTCTGTTTCTACCCAGCCCGGAGCCACGCAATTAACTCTAATGTTATACGGAGCCAGCTCTACAGCCAGGGATTTAGTCAGCGAAACCAGGGCTCCCTTGCTAGCTGCATAGTGGGAATGCAACGCTTCTCCCCTTACAGCCGCAGTGGAGGCCACATTGACAATCCAGCCTTGCTGTTTTTTCTTCATGGCCGGGACCACTGCGTTGGTTACATAATAAACTCCATCTAGGTTAACAGCCATGGTTTCGCGCCAGACTTCTTCGGGCAGGCTACCCATTTCTCCATAAGTCCAAATGCCGGCGTTATTTATCAGAATATCAATACTTCCCCATTTATCCAGAACTGAATTTACCATAACTTCTACTTCTTGACGACGGGACATTTCGGCTCTAAAGGTTAGAGCCTTTACACCTTTACTTTCTGCTATCTGCCTGGTTTCTTCAGCTGCTTTTTCTTGTTTCTGGTAATGAATAACCACGTCAGCGCCAGCTTCAGCCAGCAGGATGGCTGTTGCCCGACCTATACCTCTGGAGCCGCCGGTCACCAGAGCTTTTTTACCTGAAAGGTCAATAATCACACCCATCTTTTACCTTTTTTTAAACATATTCCAGAGAAAAATCGCCCATTTTATGAAATTCAAGATAACGATAAATCTGGTCCGCCTGGGGCAGGATTTTTTCCTGCATCACCTGGAAATAATTATCCACCTCTGGCAGCTTGCCTTCCACCGCCGCCAGAGCGGCCAGCTCAGCTGAACCTAAATACACCCGGGCATTATCACCCATCCGGTTATCAAAATTCCTGGTGGAGGTGGAAATCACCGTGGCTCCAGGCCTGACTCTGGCCTGGTTTCCCATGCACAGAGAACAACCGGGAATTTCCACCCTGGCACCTACGTTGGCAAAAGCAGCAAACAAGCCTTCTTTCATCAGCTGAGCATGCTCCATTTTGGTGGGTGGCGTAAGCCAGATGCGCGTCTCCGGATAGGGAGCTTTTTCAAATATCTTGGCTGCGGCCCGGAAATGGCCGATGTTGGTCATACAGGAGCCGATAAAAACCTCATCAATTTTATCTCCAGCGACTTCAGATAGAGGCTTGACATCATCCGGGTCGTTAGGACAGGCTAATAACGGCTCGGTAATGTCCGACAGGTCAATTTCCAGCACAGCCGCATACTCGGCGTTGGGGTCTCTCTTGAGCAAAACAGGGTTTTTAATCCATTCTTCAGCTGCTTTTATTCTCTTTTCCAGCGTACCAGCATCCTGATAGCCATCTTCTATCATCTTCTTCATCAAGGCCACGTTGCTCTTCAAATACTCAACCACAGTTTCTTCTTTAAGGGAGATAACGCTGGCCGCCGCTGACCTTTCCGCTGAGGCATCGGTTAGTTCATAAGCCTGCTCCACAGTCAGGTTTTCCAGTCCTTCGATTTCCAGGATACGGCCGTTGAAGATGTTTTTCTTACCCTTCTTGGCTACAGTCAGCAGCCCTTTTTTAATGGCAAAGTATGGGATGGCATTGACCACATCCCGCAGTGTAATACCAGGTTTAAGTTTTCCAGAAAACCTGACCAGAACAGATTCTGGCATATCAAGTGGCATAAACCCCAGAGCTCCAGCAAAAGCCACCAGCCCGGAACCAGCTGGAAAGCTTATACCAATGGGAAAACGAGTATGTGAGTCACCACCGGTTCCGACCGTATCAGGAAGAATGAGCCGGTTAAGCCAGGAGTGAATGACACCATCGCCAGGTTTTAGAGCCACACCTTTTCTTTCAATGACAAAAGCCCCCAGGTTGTGGTGCATTTTAACATCAGTTGGTTTGGGATAAGCTGCGGTATGGCAGAAAGACTGCATGAATAAATCTGTCTGGAATTCCAGACAGGCCAGTTCTTTCAGCTCGTCAGCCGTCATCGGACCAGTAGTATCCTGGGAACCAACAGTAGTCATCCTTGGTTCACAGCTAGTACCGGGAAGCACACCCGGTAAGCCGCAAGCCCTGCCAACTATTTTCTGAGCCAGAGTATAACCCTGGCCTGGTTTAGGAACGGGGTTTTCCACATGGGTGAAAAAGTCAGCTTCCGGCCAGCCCAGTTCTTTCCTTGCTTTTTCCGTCAGCTGCCGCCCGATGATCAAGTTCAAACGACCACCGGCACGGAATTCATCTTTTATGGTTACTGGCTTCCACTCAAACCTGGCTAGAACCTGCCCGGCCTGGTCTTTTATGAGAGCTTGCTCAGTATCGATCACAATAACGTCACCAGTTTTTAATTTGCTGACATCAGCCTGAATAGGTAGCCCGCCTGAATCTTCTGTGGTGTTGAAAAATATGGGGGCAATCAACCCACCTATAACCACTCCTCCTCTTCTCTTATTAGGAACATAAGGCATATCTTCACCTATGTGCCACATAAGCGAGTTGCAAGCTGATTTTCGGGAAGAACCGGTGCCTACGACATCTCCAACAAAAGCTACTTTATACCCTTCCTCTCTGAATTTTTTGATAACTTCAATCCCACCAGGAAACCTGGTTTCACCCATGGACAGAGCATGAAGAGGAATGTCCGGTCGGCTCCAGGCATATTTGGCCGGTGAAAAATCATCCGTGTTTATTTCACCGTCAACTTTATAAACTTTTAACACTATTTCTTTCGGTAATTCCGGCCTGGATAAAAACCATTCTCCTTTAGCCCAGGATTCAAGAACTGCTTTAGCTGCAGGATTGCTTTTGGCCAGAGCAACTATCTTATCGTAGGCATTGTAAACCAGAATTATATTTTTCAGAGCTTCTGCTGCTTTATCCGCCAGAACTGGATGCTCAAGCAAAATGACCAGCGGTTCTACGTTATAACCACCAATCATAGTTCCTAAAAGGAAAACGGCCCGTTCTGGAGAAATCACCGGAGATTTTTTGCGGCCGAAGGCCACATCAGCCAGCCAGGCTGCTTTGACTCTGGCTGCCGGGTCCACGCCAGGAGAAACTCTCTGTTCCAACAAATAAACCAGCTCTTCTTCCAGGCCAGCCGGCGGGTTTTCCAGCGCCTGACAGACTTCAGCCGTTTCTTCTGGCGTTAAGGGAAGCGGTGGGATACCCAGTTTTTTTCTTTCTTCGGCTTTTTGATAATAGGACTCCAGCATTTTCTTTCTCCTTTAAATTAATGCTTTTATTTTTTATCGAAAATTTATATTATTTATTTTAATTTCCTTTGTCAAAATAGATTTTCTTTTATCAATTTTTCTGTTGAATTAAAGGGCAAAAACCAATAGAATTATACCTTAACATTTCAAAATAAAATAAAAAGGAGGTTCAATGATTGACCGGAATGCTATCCAAAAAGCCCAAGAACAACTGGGCAAGCTTCTTGAGGCGCAAATGGAAAGGGTGGAGAAAATCAAAGCCGCACCTGACTGGGTAGATTATTCTAAGATTTCTCCCATCAAGATTGGTATTCTACCTGGAGACGGTATTGGACCCTACATTGCGGCCGAAGCGGAAAGAGTTCTCCGCTACATGCTGGATGACGAATTGAAGAGCGGCAAAATTTACATCAACACCATTGAAGGCCTGACTATTGAAAACCGGGCCGCTCACAACAAAGCTATCCCGGATGATGTGCTGGAAGAAATTAAGAAATACCACGTGACCCTGAAGGGCCCCACCACCACGCCGAGAAAAGGCGATCCCTGGCCGAACATTGAAAGCTGCAACGTGGCCATGAGAAAGGAGCTTGACCTTTTTGCCAACGTCAGGCCAGTGCGTGTGCCCAAGCAGGGAATTGACTGGATCTTTTTCAGAGAGAACACCGAAGACCTGTATGCTCTTGGTCCCTATGGAATTGAAGTGGGAATGGATATCGCCATTGATTTTAGACTGTGTACTACCCCTGGTGCAGAAAGAATTATCAAAATGGCTTTTGACTACGCTAAAAGAAACGGTCGGACCAAAGTCACCTGTGTAACCAAAGCAAATGTGGTTAAAACCACTGACGGCAAATTCCTGGAGGTCTTCTACAGAATTGCTAAAGATTATCCGGACATTCAGGTTGATGACTGGTATATTGATATCATGACCGCTAAACTGGTGGACGAAAAGCGTCGTCGTGAGTTCCAGGTCCTGGTTATGCCCAATATGTGGGGTGACATCCTGACCGACGAAGCAGCCGAATTCCAGGGCGGCGTGGGCACAGCTGGTGCAGCCAACATCGGTAAGCAGTATGCCATGTTTGAAGCCATTCATGGTTCAGCTCCCAGGATGGTTCAGGAAGGCAGAGCTCAGTACGCCGACCCCTCCAGCATGATTAGAGCTGCAGCTATGCTTATAAATCACATTGGTTATCATGACAGAGCCCGTAAACTGGAAATGGCCCTGGACATCTGCGGCCAGTATGAAAAGAAACTTGTCATCACCGGCCGTCCAACCGGCGCCACTGGCAAAGAATTTACTGATTATCTGATTGACTGGTTGAACAACCCCAAGCTGGAAGAGACCTGGCAGAATTACGTGAAGGGCTGAAAATCCATATTTTCAAAAATTAAATAAAAGGAGTATTTCACATGCGCAAAAAGATTGCTTTAATAGGCGGCGGTCAGATTGGCCAAATTCTGGCCATGCTGGCTGCCCAGAAAGAACTGGGTGACATAGTCATCCTTGATGTTCCGGATTACGTCAACGTTTGCAAGGGTAAAGCCCTGGACCTGATGGAAATGGCTCCCCATGGCAATTATGATGCCAATATTACAGCCACTTCTGATTACAAAGATATCGCCGGAGCTGATGTGGTCATCGTTACCGCCGGAAAACCCCGAGAAGCAGGCATGACCAGAGAAGATCTGCTTAACGTCAACATCAAAATTATTACTGAAGTGGCTAATGGAGTAAAGCAGTATGCACCAAACGCTTTCTGCATCATCGTGACGAATCCACTTGATGCCATGGTCTACGTATTTCACAAAGTCACTGGCTTCCCCAAAAACCAAGTGGTGGGCATGGCCGGCACCCTGGATACTGCTCGCTGGAGAGCCTTCATCGCCATGGAACTGGGCGTGTCTGTAGCTGATGTCTGGGGTACAGTGCTTGGCGGTCATGGTCCAGACATGGTTCCCCTACCCCGTTTGACCACGGTTGGTGGCGTACCGCTTACAGAAATCGCCACTCCTGAGCAGATAGAGCGTCTGGTCACCAGGACCCGGGAAGCTGGGACTGAAATCGTTAAACTCTTCGGCAAGGGTTCCGCTTTCTTCAGCCCAGCCTGGAGCGCCATCGTCATTGCTGAATCCTACCTTAAAGATAAACGCCGGGTTCTCCCCTGCGCGGCTCTCTGTGAAGGCGAGTACGGCGTCAACGGTCTGTTCATCGGCGTTCCCTGTCTGATAGGCGCCAAGGGCATGGAAAAGATATTTGAAATCAAGCTCACTGAAGAAGAAAAGGCCCAGTTTGCCAAGACCGTGGCTTCAGTTAGCAAAACAGTATCTGAATGTAAAATCTGAACTGGATAAAGCCAGTAGAATCAAGGGGCAGAGTGCGTGATCATTCTGCCCCTTTTTTATCTGAAAAAATTTTAAAATACTACGAGGTGTTTTTTTGGATTTTTTTGTTCTTAAGATTTAATTAGATAAAAATCTCTAGATTAATTTTCTCAAATTAAGCCTGTAAACAACGACACGGCACCATGGTTAAAAAAGACTCAGTTCCATCTATCAGGCCATCTTTTTATCCCTGGAAAAATGTAGCTAAAATTTGAAACCATGTTTCCTGGCCACAACCGGATTATTGACCACCCCTGACCCATTTTCTGAGTTTATTGGCTACCCCTGGTTCATAATAAACTGTTTTTACAATTATCTGGTATTTGAACCATGAATTAAATAAAATAATAGGGAAAAATTGATACCTTTTTGAATAGGAATATTTTTGAACCAAGATGCTTATCCACGAATTTCAGGCAAAAAAAATATTAAAAGAATTGGGGCTGCTAGTACCTGATGGCCAGGTAGCAGAAACGATAGAAGAAGCAAAAAACATTGCTCAAGAACTCGGTTTCCCAGTGGTGCTCAAAGCTCAGATTTTGGCTGGTGGCCGGGGAAAAGCCGGCGGCATAAAAACCGCCAAAAGTGCTGAGGAAGTCGGCCTTCAGGCAGCCAGCTTGTTGAACGCTCGCTTAGTCACCCTTCAAACTGGACCCCAAGGCAAGCTGGTAAAAAAAATACTGGTAGAAAAATATCAGGAAATTAAAAGAGAATTCTACTTCGGTCTGAGTGTTGACAGAAAAAACGAAAGGCTGGTGGCCCTCGTCAGCAGACAAGGCGGAGTGGAGATAGAAGAACAGTCTAGAAGCCAGCCGGAGCTTATTAAACAAGAGATATTTTTTCCTGAAACTGGACTTTACAGCTTTCAAAGAAGAAACCTGGCTTATTTCCTGGACTTGCCAGCAGAGGTTATAAGAATTTTCATGGACTACATGGAGAAACTCGGAAGTTTTTTCCTCAGTCACGACCTGAAACTTCTGGAAATCAACCCGCTCTTTTTAACTGAAACGGACCAGCTGGTAGCTGGCGATATAAAAATGGATTTTGACGATTCTGGACTGGCCAAACATCCTGAACTGTCTCCACTGGAAGACCTATCTGAGCTGAGTCTAGAAGAAATCAGAGCCAGAAAGTTCAAACTGAATTACCTCAAAATGCGCGGTCGTATTGGCTGTCTGGTTAATGGAGCTGGGCTGGCCATGGCCACCATGGACATCATCCAGTACTTTGGCGGCCAGCCAGCTAATTTTCTCGACATAGGTGGTGGGGTTACCGAGGAAGCCGTCAGCCAGGCTTTTGAAATCCTGCTGTCTGACAGAGAGGTTACTTCTGCTCTGGTGAACATATTCGGGGGAATCGTGCGTTGCGACCTAGTGGCCAGGGGGATGGTAGCCTCAGCCAGAAGAATTTCTCTTCAGAAACCGGTGGTGGTCAGGCTGGAAGGAACAAACGTAGATGAAGGAAAAAAAATTCTGGAAGAATCAGGTCTACCCTTTTATTTTCTGTCTGATTTTGAAGCGGCGGCCAGAAAAGCCGTAGAGTTAAGTCAAGTGAAACTTAAGGAATAAGGCCATGAGTATTCTGCTGTATGAACATTCCAGAATTTTGGTTCAGGGAATAACCGGTCAGCAGGGTTCTTTTCACACGGAAAAAATGCTGGCTTACGGAACAAAAATCGTGGCCGGGGTTACTCCTGGAAAAGGAGGCCAGAGACATTTGGGCGTGCCCATTTTTAACACCGTAGAACAAGCCGTGAGAGCTGAACAGCCAGATATCTCAGTCATATTTGTTCCACCGCTGGCTGCCGCAGAAGCTATCATGGAAGCCAGCCACGCCGGTCTTAAACTGGTAGTCTGTATAACCGAGGGTATTCCGGTTTTAGATATGCTGAAAGTGAAAAACTTTCTTAAAGAACGGGGAACCCTACTTATCGGACCAAACACGCCAGGAATAATCTCGCCCGGAAAAAGCAAGGTCGGTATAATGCCTGCGCACATTCATCAGCCCGGTCCTGTGGGCATTATTTCCCGCTCGGGTACCCTCACCTATGAAGCCGTATACCAGCTGACAAACCTCGGACTTGGGCAGTCTACAGCCGTCGGTATTGGTGGTGACCCGATAGTGGGCCTGAAATTTACGGAACTTCTCGAAATGTTCAAAAATGATGACCAGACTCAGGCTGTGCTTTTAATCGGAGAAATCGGAGGAACCGCTGAAGAGGAAACAGCCGAATACCTAAAAAGTTCTTACTATCCCAAGCCAGTGGCTGCCTACGTGGCCGGTCTAACCGCTCCTCCTGGAAAAAGACTCGGGCACGCTGGCGCTATTATTGAAGGACAGCAGGGCACAGCCGCCGAGAAACTTAAGGCTCTTAAAATAGCTGGAGTGGAAACCATCGAGAATCCGGCCCGGCTGGGAAAGGCCATCCAGAAACTTCTGATGGGTAAAAATTAAGGGCCAGGGTGAGGGTTTCTCAACAGAGCGCTAGCTCTTTCTTTTCGTCCTATTCCACATATTTAAAATATTCGCTTGTTTCCTTCCCCCAAATAATTTTTAAAAACGCGAAAAACTGTTGGACCATAACTTGGGCTTAAAACAAATTGTGCTTTCTGGTTAAGATATTTCTGCCTTCTCTTCCCACCCAGCCAAGAACACTCAGGAGAGCAATGACTTGTTTTCAGGCAAAAGAAAAAAGGATTGAATTTTCCTGCTTCTTAAATAACAATTATTCATGTCGTGGGCTTTAACGGAAGATTAAAACATATTAACTCAGGAGGGTAGAATGAAAAAGCAAACGGCCTTATTTTCCTGCCTGCCAGGAAAGCACAAAAACTATTTAGCTATCTGCGTTTTTGTCTCCCTAATTTCAGCCTTGTGTTCTTCGCTGCTGGCTCAGCCGGCCTCGTCTTCACCTGTAACCTTAGAAAAAATTAAAGACAATATTTACCTGATTAAGGGTGGTGCGGGGGCAAATTGCTATTTAATTGCTGGAAAGAAAAGTCATCTGCTAGTTGATGCCAAAATGAACGACCATTCTTTCCAGGAAATGCTTTCACAAATAAAAAAAATCACCGGGCAGCCAGTCGGCCTGATAATTCTAACCCATAGTGACGGGGACCACGTCAACGGTTTAGCCGGTTTAAACGAAGAGATGAAAATACTTGCTCACCAGAAAACTTATGAGGAAATGCTGCCGCTGGTAGAAAGATCTCCAGAATTAAAAAAGATTTTACCAACAGAAACCTACCAGAAGTCAAAAGTCCTGATTTTTGAAGGCAACAAACTGGAACTTAGAAATTTTGGTCCAGCTCACACCAGCGGAGATACGGTTATCTTCGTGCCGGACAGCCGCTTGGCCATTGTGGGCGACCTGATGTTTTTCGGAAGGGACCCCCTCATCCATAAACATAAAAACGGCTCTTTTTACGGTTACGTTAAAACTCTGCAAGAACTGCTGGCTTATAAGCCAGAAATAGAAATTTTCCTCTCTGGACATGCTGAACCGGCCAGCCGACAACAGGTGGCTGAACTGATTGATTACCTCCGCCAGAAAGAAAAACAGGTCAAGGAATTAATAGACCAGGGAAAAACGCTGGAGGAAATTAAATCGCTTCTCGGAGAGAAAACAGCCACAGGTAGCACCAGGCGCTGGCCATCTCTGGTTGAAATTATCTACCAGGAAATAAAAGGAAAAAATTGAAGGTGGCCAGATATTCAACTTAAAGTTAATTTTTAGAGGCCAATTATCTGGTAAAGAAAACATATTGCGAATAAAAAAATCACCATATTACTTCTGACCAGAATAATTTTTCTTCCCTTTCGTAAGACTCGTCCTGGAAAAAGCCTCAAGTAAAAAATAGTTGAAAAAGTTATCAGCATTATGAAATCATAATGGAGAATTAAATCAGACATTATGCTCAATCAGGAGTCTTCAGCATGAATAAAAAAGGGAGCCTCAATCGTTTCCTCAATCCTTTAAACTTAAATGTTCATAATGCCATAAAATTTTTAAATCTTTTTCTGGCCATCATTTTCCTGGCTATCTTCTTCTTTGCCTGTTCTGGCCAGAAGAGCACTGTTCTTTCCGTGAAAAAAGAAACTATTACCACTTATCCTTATTCTGACCCTGATCCTATCCCGGTTTTTGCCCGTTCTTCTATGTGGGGTTCAGGGAGCAGAATTTATCCTTACTTTGTTTTCAACGGCTTCACAGCTGAACCCCGGCCTCAGGACTGGACTGTGGTCAGGCTGAAAAATCGTTTCCTGGAAGTGATGGTATTTCCGGAAATAGGCGGAAAAGTCTGGGGGGCACGCTGTCTGCTGACCGGCAAAGATTTTCTTTACACCAACCGGGTGGTTAAATTCCGGGAAATCGGGCTGCGTGGTCCCTGGACCTCAGGGGGCATTGAATTCAATTTTGGCGTTATCGGACATTCGCCAGCCACCGCTTCGCCTGTTGACTACGCCGTTGAAAAAAGAGGTGATGGTACCATTTCCTGTACTGTCGGTAATTATGACTGGCCCTCTCGCACGCGCTGGCGGGTGACCGTAGAGCTTGAGCCGGATAAAGATTTTTTTGCTACCAAGACGCGCTGGATTAATCCCGGTCCCTTTCGTCAATCATACTACGCCTGGATGTGCGCGGCTGTGCCAGCGACTGAGGACCTCAAATATATTTTCCCAGGAAAATATCACATCGGTCATGATTATTCTCAGCCCCTCAATCCTTGGCCCATTGACCAGCAAAGCCGTGACCTTTCATGGTACCGAAATAACGCTTTTGGCAGTTCCAAGAGTTATTTTGTCATAGGTTCTTATGATAATTTTTATGGCGGCTATTACCAGAAGTCTGACTTCGGTTTTGGCCACTGGGCGCTCTATCCAGACCAACCCGGTAAAAAAATCTGGATCTGGGACCTCAGCCGGGCCGGGGAGATATGGGTTGATCTATTGACGGACAATGATGGCCAGTACACTGAACCACAGGCCGGCCGTTTGCTCAACCAGTCTGACCATGGTTCCTTCCCTCCAGCAGCCGCCGAGCGCTGGCAGGAAATCTGGTTTCCATACAGCGGAATCGGGCAGATGTCAGGAGCTTCTCCGGAAGTTGTCCTCAGCCTGAAGAAAAAAGATGGCCAGGCGGCCGAGTTAAGTCTCTATGGCCTGCAGGAAATAAACGACCAACTTATCATCAAACAGGATGACAAAGAACTGGTTAATCTTAAGCTCAAGCTTCGGCCCGGTCAAAAACAGACTGTTCCAATAGACAATTTTGCGGCCGGGAAAAACCTCATTATCTTTCTGGGCAAAAAAATCATCCACCAAACTCTGGACTCAGCTAAAGAAATAAAAAAACCTTTTAATTTTTACCTTCCCACCGGGCAAAGCACGGAAGAACTTTTTCTGGCTGCAGAAACGGCGGAAAATCAGAGAGACTACCCCTCTGCTATGGAAAAATATCATCAGATACTCGATAAAGCACCAGACCATCTGCCAGCTCTCTGCCGGCTGTCTGAACTTTACAGCCGTCGCGGCCAGTATGAAATGGCCCTGGACTATGCCAGGAAGGCAGTGCACCTGTCTATGTATCACCCGGAGGCGAACTATGTCTACGGTCTGGCTAGCCTCAGGCTAAAAAGGCTCACCGAAGCCAAAGAAGCTTTTGGCTGGGCAGCCCGCTCTCCAGCTTATGCTCTGCCTGCTTATCTTCAACTGGCAAAAATCTGTCTTCAAGAAAAAGATTATGAACTGGCCAGAACCTATGCCGAAAGAGCAGCTGATTACGACCAGCAAAATCCCCTGCCCTATGAACTCCTGGCCGCTGCTTTTCGTCACCTGGAAAATAGGAAGGCTGCCCGCCAGAGTTGCCTCCAGGCTTTAAACTTAGACCGACTTGACCATCTGGCCCGGTATGAGCTTTACTTGCTCCACCCCACAGAGAAAAATTTAAGGCACTTCCAGCAGGCCATCAAAAATGAATTTCCTGAGCAGACCTACCTGGAACTGGCTTTACACTATCTGGAAATCGGTGAAGAAGAAACAGCTCTGAAACTGCTCTCTCTGGCCCCTCAGACAGCTGAAACCCTAGCCTGGCAGGCCTACCTGCTTCAGTATTACGATTCTAAAAATAGTAACACAAAGCTAGACGAGTCGGTCAGTGCCTCTCCCTACCTGGTTTTCCCTTTCCGTGAAGAATCCATCCCGGTATTTGTCTGGGCCAGCCAGCGCCGGCCTGATTGCTGGAAATTCCGTTATTACCTTGGTCTAATTTACTGGCACAAAGACCGTATGCAGGAAACCCGTCAGATGTTTGAAACCCTAGACCAGGCTGACTACTATCCGGTCTTTATCTCCAGAGCTTATCTATGGTATCAGGAAACGGACAAAGCCCGCACCGATTTGCGCCGGGCATTGGAGCTGTCCCCAGAAGCATGGAGGACTTGGTATCATCTAATCAGGTTTGAATTGGCTCAGAATAATGGTCAATTAGCTCTAGAATACAGTTTACGGGCTCTGGAAAAATTTCCCGAGAATATGTTTATTCAAGCTGAGGCGGTAAAAGCATTTATGGCTATCAAGGATTACACCCGGGCGGCAGAATTGCTGGACAGGATGCAGGTTCTACCTTATGAAGGGGCCAATGAAGTCCATAACCTGTACCTTCGTACCCATCTTCACCTGGCTTTAGAAAGAATGAAAGAAAAAAACTGGGAAGAGGCCCTGAAGGAAATAGCCCTTTCAAGAGAGTATCCGGAAAGACTGGGTACGGGCAGGCCTTTTGCCCCAGACCAGAGAATCCAGGATTACCTGGAGGCCCTCGCTTACGAAAAGATGTCAAAAGCTGAGCTGGCTGGCCAGAAACTGGAAAGCATCATCAGTTATTCCAGAGAACATGAAAAAGGGCCTTACGCTTGGTTTCTGATTCCCGCCCTGGAAAAACTCGGTCAGCGAGAAGAAGCCAAAAAACTCCGAGCACGTTACCAGCCACCAGAGGAATTCTGGCCTGATATTCAGAAAATGGAAAAATTAAGATAATAAAACAGTTTCAGGATTTTTTTATAACTTTTTCATGTCTTTTGCTTTTTATCTTTTGGCTAGGGCTTCTTTCAGTCCACCATTATGAACTACCAGTTTTTAAGGTCCACCGCGGATAGAGCCAGCGGAACTTCCAGTCGGTAAATCTGATAATAATCATCAACTTCTGGCACCAGCTTAAACTTAAAATAACGGATTAAACCATATTCAGATTGCGGTTCCAGAAGACAGGGAATCAGGTTAGCTCCCGGCTGCTCACAGGAAATAATAAAATCTCCCCTTTTAAGCGCAACCTTCTGTTTTTCTAGCTCCACCGTTATTTTTTCTGGCGGCAGATAATCAGCCCGGGCTGGCACCAACTCTTTCACCCTGTAGATTCCGACCTCTACCGTAGCCGCTTTTTCCAGCATCTGAACTTTCAGTCCATGACTGAGCAGGACTTCCACCAGGTCAAACCTCTCGGCTGGTATTATGTAGCCAGCCGGCCGCTTAACTGTCAGCTCAGATTTGACCAGAGGAAACCAGTTTTTCACCAGGCGCGTGACTACTTTATAATCAGCCGGACCCATGTAAGGTGCAATATCTTCAGCCAGCAGATAATCTCCTGCTTTCTTGTCCACTTTTAGTATGCCCCGGATAGGAGAAGAGGGCCTTTCAAAAGCTTTTATCACCAGCTGCAGCTGAGCCGGGTCGCGTTCATAACGCATTCTCAGATGCACAGGGTCATCTTCAGCCCGCTGTCTGGCTCTTTTAAGAAGCTCTGTCCGCAAATTCCTTACCAGTAGCCTTATTTCATCCGGCCTGGAGGCAACAATTTCTACCAGGGCTCTGATACCTTCATACTGCCAGCCCGTCCGCGTTTCCAGGGTAGCCAGGTCATGACGGGAAGATACTTCTTGAATAAAGGAAAGTGTTTCATAAATACCAAAACTGTTGCGGCCGTCGTTCAGGTCAGTGGTGCTGTACCTGAGCATCATTTCTCTAGTGGCTTCAGCCGAAATTCTGGCACCAGAAGATGTATCCAGACCGAGCGGCTCAGAAACCAGGTATTCAAAAAAGGTAATTTTTTTCTTTTCCAGTTTTTTTTCTATTTCCCGCAAGATGACCTGCCGGGAAAAAGATTGGAGTGAAGGATGAATATTCAGGTTAGAAACACAACCGACAGAAACACGGTAATAATCGTCACCTTTCTCGTGCAGGTCCATGGTCACTTCCGGTTGGTAAAGGGCAAACGCCCGGTGAATAGCCCGGGTACTTTCTGCTTCTAGCTTGACGTGGTCGCGGTTTAAATCTAGACCAACCTCATTTTGCCGGACGTCAAAAAAATTACCGTAGGGATTAGCTTGGGGAATAATCAAGATATTAACTTTTTTCAACAGGGAATTCAGTTCTCCCAGAGCCACGTCGCGAAGTAGTCTTAAAGCTGCTTCCTTGGCTGATTGCTCGTTACCATGCTGGGAAGCAATGAAAAGGATAGTTGGTTTCTGGTGGTTAAGTTCTTCTGGTTCACTTACGCCTTCCTCGGTCAAAACAGCCAGAAAAAGATCTCTGGCTGGATATCTGTTTACTTCCTTGGTTCGCCCGATTATTTTTACTTTCAGATTCTGGCTTCGGGCTTTAACTCGGGATAAAAATTTCACTACGTCTTCATACTGGGTGTAACTGGTGTACCTGTTTTCTTCAGCCGGTGTCTTTAGATTAACTCCTGCCCTGACAGCACCTAAAGAAAACAAAATTATCAGGGCTAAAGCAAAACTCCTTCTGAACATTGGCCACCTCCTGAGGTTTTTTACTTAAAAAGTTTTTGGCCATTAGTTTTTAAAAATAATTTTTTTTAAAACGTTATCCCTGAACCTGAGCTAGCTTGAGCAAATCCCGGACCTAATCATTCACCTGAAGTTGGCTCAGAATAAACCTTCTCCGCTCTTTTAATAATTTTGGTTTTCTGCACCACCTGCTTCCTCAATTCTTCTTTTTTAAAAGCTCCGGGTCAAACCTGATGCTTAGCTGAATTACCTCGCCGCTTCTGAGCACTTTGACCTTAACTTCGTCTCCCCAGTTATACCCAGCCATTAGCCAGCGAAAATCGTGAACATCCTCAACTGAGTTTTCTTCTATTTTCAATATAATGTCACCTTTCTGGAACCCGGCATTTTTCGCTAGTGGTTCTGTCGGGTTAGCCGCTACAACCAGATTGGCCAGCCCCTCGACTTTCTTTAAACTGAGACTTAAAGCCGGGTAAGCCGGAAACGGTCTTTCTTTTACCCCGTAGAGGTAATTAGCCAGTCCACGAGAAACTTTAGTCCTGGTCTTTTCTGGAACTTCCACTCCGATTATGGTCACAAATGGCTGGCGGCTTTTCTGCCAGGCTCTAAAATTAAGGCCCAGGTTGTAGAGCATATGGCCAGAACCAGCCAGCACCACCACCCGGCGGCCGGTGGCTTCGGCCGCTTTTACGGCGTTAGCTCCCATAGTCTCATCCCAGGCCACCTGGGCCCGGTAAAGTCCTTCCAGCATCGCCTCCAGGTTAGCACCTTTCATCTGGGGCGGAATTTCTTCGGCTTCAAAGATAGTCCGGATAAGTAACTGGTGTTCTTCGTTGGTTAGGTCCAGAGGCGGAACAATCTTCTTTTCTTCTTCGTTCAGAGCTTCATAACCCTGCATCCGAATTTTGCTTATGATGTTTCTGGGAGCATTAAGAGCAAAAACAGGTATTTTCTTTTCCCGGGCAAATTCAAATATCTTTCGGTAATAACCATAATTAAAACTCCAGGTCACATACCATTTTATTTCCCGGAGAAACTCTTCTTCGCTAAGCTCGCCGGCTACCCAGCGGTCCAGAACTGGCTGGAGGTCAACAGTTACCTGTTCCAGACCGATGGCCAGGTTTGGATCCTGCTGATAAAGAGCCTTTATCACCTGAAATTGCATCTCGTGCATCTCCAAGTTGTCATGTTTTTCACCAAGGTAAATAAACCTGGCTTTTTTCATTTCTTTTATCATCCGTTCAAATTCAACAGGCCGGCCGCTGCTGGCTGAGTAGATTTTTCCTGGTTCAATCAGCAAATATTTTCCTCGATAGTTCTTTGGACCTAACGGTAAAGTCAGGGAACGGTCCTCTTTTGCCTGGCCATAAATCAGTGGTAAACAGAAAAGGGAGGAAAGCAGAAAAACAAGAAGCAGGCAACTGTTAGCCTTTTCTCTTTGATAAGAAATTTTTCTCATTTTAACCTCTCAATAATTTAATCAGATAAACTTTTTAATTAATTCTAAAAATTTAATCAATCTCTTTTTGACTAGCTAGTCGCTGGCTTTTTTCTTCAACCTGATCGTCTGACGGGAATATTGTCCATAACCAGCAAAAAATGCTTTAATAGAAAAACCCTTTCAAATAAAAAAATGATTGTCTCTTTTCGCTTTTAACACTCAGAGGGAAAAAACCATAGAGTCAAGAAAGCCCATTCAATTCCTCTGCTAAACTTGAATTTAATTATTCATCTCTCCGCTAAAAAATTCGACCTGTAGTTTTTACTATTTTTTTACCTAATATCCGGAAACTCACGACATAAACTCTGCAGGACAAAATCAGCCAGGCTTTCTTGGAATTCAGCCACTCGCTCAGGGCTTTCTTTTTTCTTTTCCCAGACCTGAAGCTGGAGTTGAGCCCTTTCCAGCACCTGATTTTCTATCCTGAACAATTTGGCCAACACCCCTTCCCCGCCGTAGGTTCTCAGTCTGGTCACGTTGAGGTATTGAGGCATTCGGCCTCTCCTGTCTGGATAAAGATAGGCCACGAGCTTCCTAGAAAAAGCATTGAGAGCACAGGTTTCCTGACCGGGAGCCGACGCCGCTTGAGGAACCCTGCCAGCATAAGGCCAAACGGGAATAGCTACACTGCTTATCGGCTGCCCTATAATCACCCACATTGTAGCCAGGTCTGGCCGGTCTGGTGAGGGGGCACCCGAAAACACCACGGCCGCGGCTGTGCTGTTACGGTTAATGGTGTCATTAGTGTTGATGTAAAGCGGCTCAGCCGGGTCCTCAGGCAATGGTCTGCTCAAGGGGTAGGAATGAAGCTTTTCATGGTTCAGGTCGCGTGCCGCCTGTTGCAGGATGAACTTAACCTCCAGCTGTCCGGTAGACCAGGCCATTTCTGCCAGATGGCTCATCCTTTCAAATCTGATAAACCCACCGCCCTGAAGAAAATCCGGCGAGGTGTAGCTAAAATTAGTCCTTACTATGTAACCGAAAGGAGCCACCTTTTTATCACCGGTATCAAAGCGGGTGAAATAATCGCTTGAAGTCTCAAAAAAGGCCGCCCCACCGTTGGCATCTATCACCCCGAAATTGGCGGCCAGGTCCCACTTCCCTTTTTCTCTTGCCAAAAGCTTTTCAAATTCATCCACGGTAGCGCACTCACCGAGGGCCTTTTTCATAAAAGCTCCGTTCCCCGCACCATCATATTTTTTTTGCTTGAGTGAGAGGTCATCAGCCTGAGAATTCATTATGGCCAGCCCCACTTCATTCAGGCCAGCCCAGATTTCTTTACCCTCAGCATCATCCGCATCTATAAGGCCGATAAATTTGTACTTGGCCCCCTTGAAGTACATCAGCTTGTTCAGGAGCTGAGAAGTATCGCGGTTCTTCCACATAAGTGGCCGGCCCGAGGCTGTGGATTTTCCCGAAGCTACGATCAACGTGCACTCTTCAGCATAAGCTAAAAAACCAGCTGCTAAAATTAAAAACGCTAAAACGTTAATAAAAAATTGTCTTTTGCTGCTAAGCATGCCCATTACTCCGGTTTATTGTCAGGATTAGTATTATATTCAATCAACTTTTTGGTTTAAACAAAAAATAATGAAGCCAAGGAATCTCATTTCAATGCTCTGATTGGCACTTATAAGCTGAACAAAATGTCCTGCTTATCAAGGTCAAGTTTTTTACTCAGGTTGGCGAAAGTTGTCGGGATTCTGGTCAACCGGCTTTGTTTCAGAGATAGCGAAGAAACTTTAATTAAAAACCAGCAGACCCCAGCTTGGCTGACAAAAATTGCTTTCTTTAGATATCTGGTCAGGCTTAAAAGTTGAGTTTAAGAGCCTGAGTTCCTGGCTATCAGGCGACAAGCAGAGCATGCAGTTTCGCTCGATAAAAAGCTGACCCTAAAAGCTTAGACCTTTTTTAGCTATCAGATGAGCAATAAAAATCTTTTATTTTTGTTATTCTTCTTCTGGCTTCACCCGACCTTCTTTGATGGCTTCGGCAATGATTTTCTGCTGCAGATGAGCGGGGACTTCTTCATAATGGGAAAATTCCATGATAAAAGAGCCGCGACCACCGGTTATGGAAGTCAGGGTTGGTTCAAAATCAAGCATTTCAGCCATAGGTACTTGCGCTTTGAGAATTCTCATGTTTCCTTTCTGTTCCATACCCTGGACCTTGCCGCGCCTTGCATTCAGAGCTCCCATGATGTCGCCCATGAAAGCTTCTGGAGTATAAATTTCTACATTCATAATAGGCTCAAGCAGTGTGGGCTTTGCTTCTTTCATGCCCTTCTTGAAGGCCATGGAAGCAGCAATCTTGAAGGCGATATCAGAAGAGTCAACTTCATGGTATGACCCATCATAAAGGATAACTTTGAAATCCACCACAGGATAACCAGCCAGGATACCTTTTTTGCGGGCTTCCTGTATGCCTTTTTCAATGGAAGGAATAAAGTTCTTAGGAATGGCGCCCCCGAAAATTTTGTCCTCAAATTCAAAATCCTTACCACGAGGTAATGGTTCCATTTTGATTTTAACATCACCGTACTGGCCGCGACCGCCAGTCTGTTTCTTGTACTTGCCCTGGACATCGCTCCGGCCCTTGATGGTTTCCCGGTACGGGATTTTAGGTGGCTTCAGTTCCACGTCCACGTTGTAACGTTTTTTCAGCTTTTCGGTGATGATACGCACATGCAATTCACCATTGCCCGAAATCAACAACTGATTGGTTTCTGGATCCCTTTCAATCCGGATGGTTGGGTCTTCTTCAGTAATCCGGTGAGTGGCCTGAGAAATTTTATCTTCATCAGCTCTGGTCTTTGGTTCTATGGCAAAAGAAATTGAGGGCTCAGGAAATTTAATGGGTTCAAACTCTATCTCCGCACCCTTGGCACAAAGAGTATCGCCCGTTAGAGTAGTCTTCAGCTTAGCTGTGGCCACAATATCTCCGGCCTTCGCCTGACCGGCCGGAATCTGCTCCTTGCCCTGGAGGAAGAAAAGGCCACCGAGTTTTTCGTCGGTATCTTTGGTCGTATTAGTCACGGTGGCATCAGGTCCGACTTTCCCGGAAAAAACCCTCATCAGAGAAATGCGTCCCGTGTATGGATCAGATATGGTCTTAAATACCAGAGCAGCAAAAGGTCTGTCTGGTGATAATTCTAACTCATTTTCCTGTCCTTGGACCCTGGCTTTTATTTTGCCTCTGTCCAGCGGAGAAGGCATAAAATCCACGATACCATCAAGAATCATCTGTGTCCCGATGTTCATCAGGGCTGAAGCGGCAAAGATAGGAAATATTTGGTGATGGATAACACTTTTCTTCAGACCGACCAACAGTTCTTCACTGGAAAGTTGACCCTGCTCAAAATACTTCTCCATTAACTTATCATCGGTTTCAGCTACCATTTCCACCAGTTCAATATACCTGCTCTCCACTTCCTCTTTTAGCTCCGCCGGCACTTCCATTTCTTGAAACTTGCCACTTTCATCCTTTTCAAAAAGATAGGCTTTTTTCTTGATTAGGTCCACCACCCCGCTGAAATTTTTTTCTTCACCAAATGGTATCTGAACCGGTATAGCCTGGCGGCCGAAAAACTGCTGTATTTCATTAACCGCCCGGCTGAAGCTGGCATTTTCCCGGTCAAGCTTGTTCACGACTATCATCCTGGGAAGACCCAGTTCTTCCATCATCTCCCAGACTTTTTCCGTGCCCACTTCTACTCCGGCAACACCGCAGACCAGCACCACCGCTGCGTCAACTGCTCTGAGGCTAGCTCTGGTATCCCAGAGAAAGCTGCTGTAACCGGGAGTATCAATGATGTTGACTTTATGGTCATTCCATTCCAAAAAACAGGGAGCAGAATTTATGGAGATTTTTCTTTCAATTTCTTCCGGGTCATAATCTGTGACGGTGTTGCCCTTGTCTACCTTGGTCAGCCTAGAAGTCACCCCACCCGCGAAAAGGATGGCAGCCGTAAGAGAAGTTTTGCCTGATGAACCATGTCCGACAAAAGCAATGTTTCTCAGTTTTTCTGGGCTATAATCCTTCATTCTTGTTCCTCCGATAATTTGGTTTTTCTCGGGCCAAGAAAAAATTTCTTAGATTTAAGCATATATATTAATAAAAAAAAGCATTTTACTCAAGGAGACAAACTGATTTTTTTATTTTAGAAGCCTTTCTCGTTCAAGGACCTGGCTCAGTTCTTCCGGCAACGGAGATTCAAACTCCAGCCGTTCTCCCGAAAGCGGATGAGTAAGAGCTAGCTTCCAGGCATGCAGAAAAAGCCGGGGCCATCTTTTCCGGCCCTTCTCCCCCAGCCCGCCGTACTTGGGGTCGCCGGCAATCGGATGGCCGGTAGCAGACAGATGAACCCGCAGCTGATGAGTGCGGCCGGTAACCGGTTTTAAAGCCAGCAAAGCAGTCTCCTTAAATTGCTCAATTACTTCGTAATGAGTAATAGCTACCCTGGGCTTCCGGGTTCTAACAGAAATTCTTTCCCGCTGATGGAGGTGCCGGCCAATGGGCAGGTCAATTGTCCCCTTTTTCTCTTTAAAGCGGCCCAGGGCCAGAGCCAGGTAGGTCTTACTGATGCTTCTGTCCTCAAACTGTTCCCTTAACGACAGATAAGCCTGGTTAGTTCTGGCCACCACTAGCACCCCTGAAGTATCTTTGTCCAGCCGGTGGACAATTCCTGGCCTTAAAGGAGAACCAACATGGCTAATTTCCGGATACTTCATTAAAAGACCATGCACCAGTGTTCCGTGCTTCAAACCAGCGCCAGGGTGCACAGCCACACCTGACGGTTTATCTACCACGATTATCTGACTGTCTTCAAAAATGACCCGAAAATGGACCTCTTCTGGCCGGAGAGCGGTCTGTTCCGTTGTCTCTTCTATCCTGACTTCCACCAGGTCACCCGGCCTCAGGCGGTAGCTGGGTTTTACTACCTGGTGATTGACAGTAATTTTGCCTTCTTTTATGGCTTTTTGAATCTGGGCTCGGCTGAAATTTTTTAATTCTTCCTTGAGATAGACATCCAGACGTTCTTCCTTAGCCTGTTCTACAAAATATTTTTTCTCAAGCACGTTTAGCCCGTCGGAAAATCTGAAGCAGCACAATTCCAACCACCAAGCTGATCAAACAATAAAGCTGCGGCAAAGATAGGCTGCTCAGGGCCGTTTCTCCCCGGATTAAATAAGTGTTGTCCGCATGGTCGCCGCGAAAATACTCGGTAAAAAACCTGATAATAGAATAGTTGATGATGTAGAAACTGAAGACCTGACCGTCAAACTTTTTCTTTTTTAAAATCATAAACAGGATGAAAAAATTAAGGAAATTAAGCGCTGATTCATAAAGCTGAACCGGATGAAGCGGGACGTTCAGGGGAATGCCCGTCAGTTCATGAGCATATTCATTCTTAAAAACGACCGCCCAGGGAAGAGAACTTTCACGTCCATAGCAGCAGCTGGCAGAAAAACAACCGATGCGCCCAAACCCATGTCCCAGAGCAATGGCCGGCGCTACAATATCTGCTGTAGGCCAAAGGGGAATTTTTTTCTTGCGGAAATAAATAATGGCAAATATCGCTCCAAAAGTTACCCCCCCCTGGAAGACACCACCCGACCTGGCCAGACTCAGTAATTCTCCGGGGTTGCTGATATAATATGAAAAACGGCCAAACAGCAGAATAAGCTTGGCTCCAAGCAGAGAGACCAGGATTATCCAGAAGGCGGCATCAAGAAGCTTATTAGCATCATAGCCTTGTTTTTTTGCCTGAACTGTGATAAACCACAGGGCAGCTAGCAGGCCTAAGGCCATCATCACACCATAGGTGTGAACAGTTATCGGTCCAATCTTAAAAAGAATGGGAAACATGTCTTCTCCCTTTAAGTAAAATGAAAATCAAAATAATTGTGCCAACGGTTATACAACTATCAGCCACGTTAAAAAACGGCCAGTGAAACCTTTTTACGTAAAAATCGAGAAAATCTATTACATAGCCACGAAAAATCCGGTCTATCAGGTTGCCCATGGCTCCACTGATAATCAGAGCAAAAGATAACTTCATCCAACTCATCTCCAGGGGGGTCTTTAAAAAATAATAAACCACCACAGAAAAAGCAATCAGCGCGCCTAGGTTAAGAAAAACCAGAGCCAAAGGTTTATCACTGTTTCCCAGAAAACCAAAAATTGCTCCCCGGTTGTGCACATGGGTAAGGTTAAAAAAACCAGGTATGACTTTCTTTACTTCATAAAGATTAATGTTTTTAACCACCAGATACTTGGTCAGCTGGTCCAGGGCCAGCCAGAAAAATATAAAAACGTAATAAAAAATACCTTTCTTATTCACTGCCCGATTTCCTTCAAAACCTGGCTGCATCTGGCACACACTTCCGGATGGACAGCGTCCTGTCCAACTGTAGTGGAGAAATTCCAGCAGCGCTCACATTTCTGGCCTTCAGCTCGCTCTACTAAAATCTGGAGCTCTGCTCCACTCACTGGCTCAACCTGGACAGCAGAAACAATAAAAAGAGCCGGCAGGTCTGCTTTAAACTCAGCCAGCAGGTCATAGACTTCTTCCGGCGCTCTAAACAAAAGCCTGGCTTCCAGTGAGTTGCCAATCAGCTTGCTCTCCCGGGCTTTTTCCATCTCCTTTTGGACTTTCTCCCTGATTTCCAGGAGACGGTCAACTTTTTTCATCATCTCTTCAGAAAGCCATCTGCTGGCCTCTGCAGGAAAATCTGTCAGATGAACAGATTCTTCCTTACCCTGGTAGGCCGGCATTACTTCCCAGGCTTCATCAGTGGTAAAAGGAAGTACAGGAGCCATCAACTTAAGAGTATCCCTAAGCACCAGAAACATGGCCGTCTGGCCAGATTTTCTTTCCAGAGAAGCAGGACTTGAGCAGTACATCCGGTCTTTAACGACATCAAGGTAAAAAGCACTCAGGTCAACAGTAAAGAAATTATAAAGCGAGTGGAAAACCACATGGAATTCATAATCGTCGTAAGCTTGAATAACCCGGTCTCTTATCTGCCGGCTTCTTTCCAGTATCCAGCGGTCAAGCCAGAGCATTTTTTCCGTTTCAACCAGGTCTTTGTCAGGGTTAAAATCGTAGAGATTGCCAAGAAGAAATCTCCAGGTATTTCTTATTTTGCGGTAAGCTTCCACCAGGCGCTGGAGGATTTCCTGGCCAAACCTGGCGTCTTCCTTGTAGTTGAGCATGGCCACCCAGAGCCTCAGAATTTCCGCCCCGTGCTGAGAAATGATTTCATTGGGTTCTATGTAATTGCCTAAAGACTTGGACATGGCCCTTCCCTGTTCGTCCAGGACAAAACCATGAGTCAGGCAGGTTTTGTAGGGGCTGCCATTTTTTGCCCCCACACCAATCACCAGAGAGCTGTTGAACCACCCTCGGTACTGGTCATGACCTTCCACGTAAATGTCAGCCGGCCAGGGCAGGTCCTGACGTTTTCCCAGAATGCTGTGGCTGGCACCCGATTCAAACCAGACATCCAGGATGTTATTTTCCTTCTTAAAGTTCTGACTGCCACAGACCGGGCACTTCTGTCCTGGTGGAAGAAGTTCAGCCGCTGGCTTCTCAAACCAGGCATTAGAACCTTCCTTCTCAAAAATACCG
This sequence comes from Candidatus Aminicenantota bacterium, assembly GCA_014359965.1. Lineage (GTDB taxonomy): Bacteria > Acidobacteriota > Aminicenantia > Aminicenantales > Saccharicenantaceae > Saccharicenans. The sequence continues at coordinate 3,020 of JACIYK010000008.1, read as the reverse complement.
GCTACGTGCCTGGTAATGTGGCCGTCCGCCAGAATATTACCGCAGTTTTCGCAGTAAAAAGCCGGTATGGGCACTCCCCAAGACCTCTGTCTGGAAATACACCAGTCGGGTCTGGCCGCCATCATGTTAGCTATTCTTTCCTCACCCCAGTAAGGAATCCAGCGAATTTTCTTAATTTCCTGGAGTGTCCTCTGTCTCAGGTCATTCTTATCCATGGAAATAAACCATTGTTCGGTGGCTCGGAAAATAACTGGCTGTTTACATCTCCAGCAGTGTGGATAAGAATGGCTGATTTCGCTGGCTTTAAGCAGAGTACCATCCTTTTTCATATCCTCAATAATTACCGGATTAGCTTGAAAAACGTTCATCCGACCATAGCGCTCTACCTGAGGCAGAAACTTCCCTTCCTCGTCAACCGGCGTATAAATATCCAGACCGTAAGCTATGCCAGTCAGGTAGTCATCGTAGCCATGACCAGGCGCAGTATGGACGCAGCCGGTACCATCATCCAGCGTTACGTACTCAGCCAGCACCAGAACGGATTCTCGGTCAATGAACGGATGGCGCGCTTTAAGCCCTTCCAGTTCTTTACCAGAAAAGACCGCCAGTTCGCGGTATTCGGTAAAACCCAGTTCTTCGGCTACCACCGGCAGCAACCTTCTGGCCATGATAAATACTTCCTGACCCATTTCCGCGGCTATGTATTCATAATCGGGGTGAACAGCAATGGCCAGGTTGGCCGGCAGGGTCCAGGGTGTGGTGGTCCAGATAATGATTGAAACTTTTCTGCCTTTCAGAACTGGAAACTTCTCATAAAGATCAGAGAGCAGCGGAAACTTCACGTAGATGGACGGAGATTTCTTTTCTTTGTACTCTATTTCAGCTTCAGCCAGAGCCGTCTGACAGTGCAGGCACCAATGGACCGGCCTTTTCCCTTTGTAGACATTGCCGGAATCAAAAAAGGCGGCCAGGAACCTTAAGATATCAGCTTCATATTCCGGGTTCATGGTCAGGTAGGGCTTCTGCCATTCGCCAAAAACCCCTAACCTGACAAACTCTTCTCGCTGAATGTCTATGAATTTAAGGGCATATTTGCGGCATTCTTTTCTTTTCTCAATGACTGAGATCTGTTTTTTCTTCTCACCGAGGAGCTGGTCCACCCTGATTTCAATCGGCAGACCATGGCAGTCCCAGCCCGGGACATAAGGTGATAGATATCCCCTCATGGTTTTAGATTTAACAATAAAATCCTTGAGAATCTTATTCAAAGCCGTGCCAAGATGAATATGGCCGTTGGCATAAGGCGGGCCATCATGCAGCACAAAAGTTGGATGACCCTGGCGGCGTTCCTGTATCTTCTGGTACAGGTTCATTTTTTCCCATTTCTTGATTATTTCTGGCTCTTTCTGAGCTAACTGAGCCTTCATGGCAAAAGTGGTTTGAGGAAGGTTAAGGGTCTTTTTCAGGTCGTTTTTGTCTACCATAGAAAATCTCCACCGTAAATTAAAAATTTGTTCTATTATAAAACAGCTCAGGCTAAACTGCCAGAGTCCAGAGCTAATTACCTCAAATTTCCAGCTGGTTAAGCAGTTTAATCTTTGCGGAAATGAGCTCCCCGGCTGTATGGGTTAGCCAGAGCAGCGTAGGTTATCATCAGAGCAACTTGAATGCCGTGTCTTAAATCAACCAGCTTGGGGTCCATGGGGGCTTCTTTGTAGAAACGGTCAATCCTGTGCTTCAGGTACTCCAGGTCAGCCCTGGCTCTTTCCAGCCTCCGGGCAGTCCGCACAATACCCGCATAATTCCACATCGTGCTTCTGATGGTAGCCCAGTCCTGGTTAACTAAAGCTGGGTCAATTTCTTCACCATCATCCGGATAATACCAGGGATGAATCTCGTCCGGGTTACAGGCCAGAGCTGGGTTAAAATTCTCAGCTATGTGTTTCACCGCCCTTCTGCCCCAGACCAGTCCCTCCAGAAGAGAAGTTGAGGCTAGGCGATTAGCACCATGAACACCGGTGCAGGCGACCTCGCCCACAGCATAAAGCCCGGCGAGTGAGGACTGACCCCAGGTATCAACCAGCACCCCGCCACAGCAGAAATGAGCGGCCGGAACCACCGGAATCGGTTCCTTGGTAATATCAATTCCGTACTGCTTACAGGTGCGATAAATATAGGGAAATCTTTTCTTGATGTTTACTTTCACATAATTGGCCACATCCAGCAGAACAAAATCGGAGTTGGTGTTGACCATTTCCTGGTAGATAGCTCTGGTAACCTCATCGCGGGGAGCCAGGTCTTTTAGCAGGCTGTACTTTTCCATAAAGGTCTGGCCATCCCTGGTTTTTAACCTAGCCCCTTCGCCCCTGACTGATTCAGAAATCAGAAAGTTATCAGCCTCCCGATGGTAAAGAGCAGTGGGATGAAACTGGATGTATTCCATGTTAACAATCCGGGCCCCAGCTCTTAGAGCCATGGCATACCCAGACCCCACGGCTGTCCTTGGATTAGAGGTAAACTGAAACACCGCCCCGCACCCACCGGTGGCCAGAATGGTATAAGGGGCCAGAAATTTTTTAATCTGCCTGGTTTTATTGTCCAGAACATAGGCCCCCAAGCAGCGCTGAGGCTGATAATAATGCAGCGGATTTTTAGAATGATGGGGTATGGTCAGCAAGTCTACAGCTGTATGGTCAAAGAATAAATGAACATTCGGAAATTCTTGCAGTTTCCGGTGAAAAGCCTGACTGATAGTCTGGCCAGTAGCATCGGCCACATGTAGAATGCGCCTGCGGGAATGACCTCCTTCCAGGGCGTAATCCAGTTTATCCGGCGAGGTCCTGGTAAAAGGTATCTTTAATTCTTCCAGTAAAATTTCATCTACTGCTTTTTTCCCTTCTCTGACCAGCACTTCAACTGCTTCTGGGTTGTTTATGCCGTCGCCCGCCCGCATGATATCATCATAGAGAAGTTCCGGGTGATCATCTTCGCCAAAAGAAACAATGCCTCCCTGGGCCCAA
>JACIYK010000079.1 GCA_014359965.1 Candidatus Aminicenantota bacterium | reverse complement strand
CTGGTAGTCCTCGGGAACATCATAGTTTTCTTTATTCCCGTCTTAAAAAAAGTAATAATTCTCACGCGCTGCCGACCTGAATACCGGGGAGGTTCTTTATTCCGAAGGTTTTTTTACGTTATTTTTCGCGTTTTCCTTCAGCTATGTACTCTGAGGAATGAAAGAGTGTTCACGGGGCTGGCTCATGTGCTAGTTTTTTATGGTGCTCTGGCTTTTGACACCATGACTGTCAATCACATCCTTGAAGGCTACATAAAAGGGTTTTTTATCTTCGGTGATACCCTGTTTGGCCTGATATTTTCGGCTTCGGTTGATTTTTTTGTGCTGACCGTGCTGGTGGGCGTGGCTTTCTTTGCCGTAAAACGTTTCGTGCTTAAACCAAGGGCCTACAATACTTCGGCAGTTGATTCAGCAATAATTTATAGCCTGATTACTCTGGCCACACTTACTTATCTTTATTATGAAATTATCCTGGTAGCCATTCACCCAGGAGAAGCACGCTGGGCCTGGCTGAGCCAGTTTTTAGCCAGTAGACTTGGTTTGTTTTCAGCAGCCGTTGCTTCTCTGAAAGTCCATCTTAAAATATCCTACTGGTTGCATACCTTGGTCGTTTTCTCTTTTATTGCCTACGTGCCGCATTCCAAGTATTTTCATCTTTTTGCCGGGCCGGTAAATCTTTTCTTCAGAAAACTTGGCCCTTCAGCCACGGTCAAAAGTATCAACCTGGAGACAGCTGAGAATTTCGGTGTGGAAAAAGCCACGGATTTTACCTGGAAAGACGGCTTGGATGCTTTTTCCTGTGTTGAGTGCGGTCGCTGTCAGGATGTCTGCCCGGCCTTTAACAGCGGAAAAGAGCTTTCGCCCAAGTTAATTATTTATCACCTGGAAAAGCATCTGATGTCTTCTTATCAGGCAATTAAAGACAGGCGGACCGAAGACTTAAAACCCCTGGTGCCGGAGGTGTTCAGTGAAGAAGAAATCTGGGCCTGTACCACCTGCGGTGCCTGCCTGCATGTCTGTCCCTTCAGTATCGAGCACCCCTCGAAACTGCTGGACCTGAGGCAAAACCTGGTTCTGGCTCAGGGACGCATTCCAGCGGAGCTGCGCAGCTTCTTTCATAACCTGGAAACGCAGGCTAACCCCTGGGGGTTGGCTGCCTCTGGAAGGTCAGATTGGGCAAAGGACCTGAAGGTCAAGACGCTATCCGAGGCTCCTCAGGCAGAATACCTTCTCTGGGTAGGTTGTTTTGGTTCTTTTGATGAGCAGGGAAGAAAGATTACCCGAGCCATGGTCAAGGTGCTCCAGGCAGCTGGGGTTGATTTTGCCATTCTGGGGCAGGAAGAAAAATGCTGCGGCGATTCAGTGAGAAGGCTGGGCAATGAGTACCTGTTCCAGATCCTAGCTCAGGAAAACATGAAAACTTTGGCTAAATACCGGGTAAGAAATATCATCACTTTCTGTCCGCACGGCTACAATACTTTAAAGCATGAGTATCCGGCACTTGTTGATTTGCTGGGGGTGTTCAGCGAAGAGGAAAAAGAAACTTTAAGGTCAATCCGGGTTATCTCCCATGTTGAATTTTTAGCCGGGCTTTTGAAAGAGAGACGAATACCTCTAACTAAAGCCGTTAGCGAAACTTACACCTATCACGACGCCTGCTATTATGGCCGGCATAACGGGCTTTTTGACGAGCCGCGAGAGGTGCTGAAAGAAGCGGTCAGCGGTAAGTTTATGGAGCTTAAAAATTCCCGGGAACACAGCTTCTGCTGCGGTGGTGGCGGCGGCTTGATGTGGCTGGAAGAAAAACCTGAGCACAGAGTTAATCATCTGCGGGCTGAAGAAATCATCGACAGTCAGGCTGAGCTGGTGGCCACTTCCTGTCCGTTCTGTTTGACCATGCTTCAGGATGGTTTGCGGGACAAAGGAGCAGAGAAGGTGAAAGTTCTGGATGTGGCGCAGATTCTAGCTGAGCAGATTAACCAGGAATAAGAAACTGACTGCTAATTTACCAGAAAGTCGGACAAGTCAATAAAGGGAAAAAAGGCCTGCTCTAACTTCAATTTCCAGAGCAGTATGGTAAAAGAGACAGGCTGAAGGATTTATCTTATAAGCTTAGATTGGGTAAGCCAGGTGGTAAAAAAAGTTTGCCTTCACTAAGGCAAAATCAGTGCATATTCAGGTAAATTCTTGCGTGAAGTAATGATTCATGTTCCGGCAGATTTTGATGAGCCAATTAGAACTTGGCATTTTTATAGAATTATAGCCTAAAAGTGCCCATTTATAGGCATCTCTGGTTTAAAGAGATATAGGCCGGGATTGGCTATCAGACTTGCTTCGCTTTCCCCCTCGTTTTTTGTTCTTTCTTTTATGAAGGGGAAGCATAGAACACCAAAGTAAAGATGGGAGGAAGAAACTTAGGCTCTCGCTACGTTCTAAAAAATTATCCTGGCATCTCCATACTGACAATGGTTAAAGAAAATATTTTTGCCCTCAGGCTGAGGGTATGGCTTGAACAACCAGAGATAACAAATCGTGATGATTGCGATTTAAAGCATTTTCTAAAAGACCGATGGTCAAGAAAGGAGATGATTGTGGAAGAACGAATCAGGCTGGTTTTTAAAGGATATTTTGAAAAAATGTATAAGACGTAGAGAAGCTCGTAGCAACCTGAACTAAAAACAATTTTCACAGGTGCCTTCAATCGTCAGAGGTAAAATTGGGCCATTTTTAAAGCTTGAAGATTATGATTCCAGGGAATTGTTAACTGTTCAGCCTTGCCATCAGAAATAAAATCAGCTATAAATAAATCAGTGCGCCTGTAGCTCAGTTGGATAGAGCGACGGACTCCGGATCCGTAGGTCGCGCGTTCGAATCGCGCCAGGCGTACTTTTTTCATTTTCAGGGTCTAAAATGAGTAAACGGCGCAAAAAAAATCCTGGTTCCTGGATTTATTACCCCGGGGTGTTTCTTATTCTGGTGCTTTCTGCCGGGCTAACAATCTTCGGTGTCGCCCCAGAGCTTGAGGCAGGAAAAGAAAGCAAAAACGCTGTTTTTTCTCAGAGGAGCCAGAGGCTCTACCGGGTTCTCAAGGTTCTGGATGGTGATTCGCTGCTTGTTGATAAGATAGGGGAGGTGAGGTTAATCGGTGTGGACACACCTGAGATGTACCACCCATTAAAGCCATGGCAATACTTTGCCCGCGAAGCTTCAGATTTTGTCCGGAAACAGGTTGAGGGTCAGCAGGTCAGACTGGCTTTTGACAAGGAACGCCAGGACAAATACGGCCGCACCCTGGCTTATGTTTACCTACCCGACGGCCGCTGCCTTAATGAAGAAATAATAAGACAGGGCTATGGTTTTGCTTTGACCAGGTTTCCTTTTCGTTATAAGAAAAAATATGAACAGCTGGAAGAGGCAGCTAAGAAACGAGGGCTTGGACTCTGGGCCAACGGTGGCCTGGATGAGTACAGGTGGCTTCTGGCTCAAAAAATCGTACCGTATGAGATATTTGAAATGACTAACAACTGGTGGGGAATCAGGTATAAGGAATTTGTCAGGCTCAGATTGGACCTCAACGAGCTCACGCAGGAGCTAAAAAACCTCCGGGTCTGGACCAACGAACTTTCTCCTTCAGACCTAGAAAAGAAGCTTTTAGAAAATGGCTGGCGAAAAGTCAGGTAAAAAATGAACGGCAAAAAATTACTCTGGGTGGTTTTTCTGATAATCGGTGCCTCTTTGTTAAGCCATGTGCCGGCAGCCTTTGTGCAGGAGAAGATTATCAGCTATGAACAGGCAGATAAATTTATAAACCAGCTGGTGACGGTGGAAGGCACCATTATCAGAACCTATAATTCCGGGAGAACCTGCTTTCTGAATTTTCATCAGGACTATCAGCGTTACCTCAGCCTGGTTATTTTTGCCTCGGATTTTTCTAAATTTCCTGCTAACCCGGAAAAATTCTACCTCAACAAAAAGGTTAGGGTGAGAGGCAGGGTAAAACTCTACCAAGGCCGGCCGGAAATCATCTTGAGTTCACCATCCCAGATTGTTGTCCTGGAAGACAAGCCTGAACCAGAAAGGGACAGCAGGTCAGAAGTGACCGAAGAGAATAAAGAAGCCAGGAAAGATGTTTCTGGAAATAAAAATAAAGAGCTGTCATCAGAAAAATCAACTGGCCAGACCAAATCAAGCCCAAGCATTCCAGAGATTTCCTGGGAAGAAGCCGGGAATTACTACGGTCAGAAGGTCTGGGTCAGGGGGCGGGTAGTAGCAGCTAACAATACGGGTCGGGTTTGCTTCCTCAATTTTCATCGCAACTGGCGGCGGTATTTTACCGTGGTTATTTTTGCCAGCGCTTTTGACCTGTTCCCGGCGCCGCCGGAAAAATATTATCTAGGTAAGGAAATTAGAGTTATAGGTGAAATCAGAGAATACCAAGGGAAACCGGAGATTATCGTAGAAAGCCCTGACCAGATAGAAATTTTGGACTGATAGGTAGAAACAGAAACTGGAGTTCACTTTTTGCCATCGGCCGGATGACAAGCTGATTTTGAGCTTTTTGAGAATTAGCCAGAACCTCTTGTCCAGCTCTGGGTTATTCAAGACATCATTAATTGTGGTGCCCCTGAAAATCTGTCTTTTTAGCAGATTTTCTGTTTGGGCTTCAAAAAGCTTCTCTAGTTCTGAATCTGTTATTTGATTGGACAGGCGCGCTCGGGGTTTTTCTGGTAAAACATTTGGTGGTAATCTTCAGCCCGGAAAAAGGTCTTGAAGGGGACGATTTCAGTCACTATCTTTTTGCTTGAGTATGTTTTGCTCTGCGGCAGTTCAGCCTTTATTTTTTCAGCGGTTTGTCTTTGCTGTTCATTATGGTAGAAAATGGCCGAGCGGTAGTTGGTTCCAACATCAGGCCCCTGGCGGTTTTTCTGAGTCGGATCGTGGATGGCAAAATATTTTCTGAGCAGAACTTCATAACTCAGAACCTTCGGGTCAAAGACTAGCTGCACGGCTTCAGCGTGCCCTGTTTTACCGGTGCAAACTTCCAGGTAAGTGGGGTTAATGGTCTCACCACCGCTATAGCCAACAACGGTGGCTATCACGCCTGGCAGCTGACTTAGCTGATATTCCACTCCCCAAAAACACCCGGCAGCCAGAGTGGCCACTTCTGGAGCTTCTTTGAGAGCCTCTTCTTTAGGCTTGAAGTTCAGCGCGGCCGAGTTTATACAGAAGTGTTTGCCGCTCGGTTTCGGACCGTCAGGAAAAAGGTGCCCGAGATGTCCCCCGCAGACAGCGCAGCGAACTTCAATCCGGTGCACACCGAAAGACTGGTCGTTATGATATTCCAGGAAGGCTTCGGAAAATGGCTCTTTAAAGCTGGGCCAGCCCGTGCCATGGTCGTATTTATCTTCAGAGCGAAAAAGAGGAGTGCCGCAGGCGGCGCAAAAATAAACTCCTTCTTCCCAGAAGTTGTTGTATTTGCCGCTAAAGGCTGGTTCTGTACCTTTTTCAAACATGATGCGGAACTGCTCGGGTGAAAGTTCTTTTTTCCATTCTTCCTTACTTTTGTTCATTTTTTTCACGTTGGCCGCTCCAAAATTTTGTTTTGAAAGTTCACTGCTTCCCCGGTAAAAGAAAGCGTTCAGTCCTTTCCAGCCGGCCCAGCCTAGAAGCAGGCTGATAGCCAGGATAATTATTTTTTGGTACAACCTGGTCAAGTTTTTTCTCCTGTTTAAAATCCTACATATTCAGTATACATTAAATTGATGTTTTTTGTGGGCAGCGAGAAAAAATTATTTTTCGGCTCTTTGAAGAAGAAGACAAAAAGAGGCAAAATTTTGCTGACCCGGTTTTGGCAAATTGATAAAATAAAAACGAGGAGGCAAAGATGGCTAACGTACTTAAGATGGTTATTCTCTGGCTTTTGACCTTCATTCTTTTTAGCCTGGTAGATGCCGTCTGGCATCTTTTAATTTTCGGCCAAGCTTATAAAGAAGATTTTAAGCCGCTAGCTATGGTGCAGGGTGAAAAGATAGTTTTCCGGAAAATCTGGGGATTTCTGGCCCAGCTTTTTCTGGTGAGCAGCCTTATCATTCTGGTGTTAATGAAAAACCCGGCTAGTCTCAAAGATTCTGTCATCGTTGGTTTTCTGGTGGGGGTGCTGGCCATCACCGTTTATGGTTTTACCAATTATTCTCTAATGAAAGACTGGAGCTTAAGGCTAACGCTGCTCGAAGCTTTCTGGGGTCCGCTGCTCGGCAGCTGGGGTGGGCTGGTGGTCAGCTTTCTTTACCGCTGGCTTTTCCGTTAAAAGAAACTTGCCCGATGAGTTCTTGTTTAGCCCGGCTATTTCTCTTGCTTTAAGGGCTGAATAGGTAAACCCTTGTTACTGAGGCCTGATGGCAGGAGTTAATTTGATGAGCTGAGAATGACTTAAAAATTGAGAACAAGAACCTTTTGAGATCAACTTTTAACTTTCGAGCCTTAATATAAAGGCTGGTTATCTAAAAGATTTTACCCCACACCCAAAAATGCCCTGTTTTAATTTAAATGTTACCGAAGGCGATAGCTTATGCTCCCACAGTTTAGAAAGTTCGGTCAATTATTTAGCTGAGTGACGCTGTCTTTTCCTGGGCGGCCAGGGGAAAAAGGCACTGGTCACAGCCCTATAAGCTTGGTAATCAGGATTTCCGGCATATTTTTTCTCCAGCAGGGGAATACCCGAAACCCGCGTCAATAAAATAGTTATGGTCAATGGGCTTATAAGGCCTAGCCAGCCAAAGGGGCTGTTAAGACCGAGGATAAAAATTCCCCACCACATAAGGGCTTCGCCAAAATAGTTTGGATGTCGGGAATAGCGCCAGAGGCCGGTTTTGATAATCTGTCCCTTATTGGCCGGGTTTGCTTTAAACCGCTTGAGTTCGGCATCGGCTCTGGTTTCAAAAAGAAAGCCTGAAGCCCAGACCAGTACCCCCAGGTAATCCAACCAGGTCCAGCTACTACCAGACGGGTGCCCGATTATGAGCAGGGCGGGCAGTATAACCAGGAACATAAAAAAACCCTGCAGTAGAAAAATCTGGAAATAACTCCGTAGGACAAACCAGCGGCCCCATTTCTGACGCCAGGTGGCATAGCGAAAATCCTCGGGTTTTCCTTTATTTCTTTGGTAAATATGCCAGGAAAGTCGCAAGCCCCAGACGGCTACCAGGATAATGACCAGAACCTTACGCCCGGTTATCTGTTCGGTAAAATCAGGGCTGGTTAGCCAAGATACAAGAAGTGCCAGCAAAAAACCCGCGCCCCAGGCGATGTCAACTACAGAAGCATTCTTCTTGAGCAAGGAAAATATAAAGACCAGGTTCATATAGATAAAAATGGTTAATGCAGCCACCCAGAAAATTTGAACAAACATCTTTTCTCCCTCTGACTCAGATTGGCCATTTCATTTTCATGTTAACAAATATGAAAGGATAAAGAAAGTTATTGAGAAAAAAAAGCCTGTCTGGAAAAGCAAGATTTATTTACTCTGGATTAAAGTTCAGGAAGAGAAACAAAAGAAGTCAGCTGGCTGTTTTTAGGTCGCCGTTCTGAGGACCTGTCCAGAAAATACTTTTAGGTCAGGAATAATATATGAACAATTATTCATATGTTAAACAAATACCTAAAGCACCCGGGCCGTTATGTATGCCAATGACCGGGGCCACATCGCTGATAAATGAAACAGGTTTACCGCAAATTTTTTCTATTTCTCTAGCATAAGCTTCAGCTCTTTCCGGGCATTTCACATGGACCACAGCAAAAGAATGAATCGGTTGATGGCTATGTTTTCCCTTAACCATCTTCACTATCTTATGGAAACTCTGTTTACGGCTGAAGGCTTTACCGGCGGCTACAGCTTTACCGCTGGCATCTAAAGTGATTAAAGGCTTGAGATTCAGGATTTTAGCCAGCCACCCCTTAGCCGCGCTAACTCTTCCACCTTTTACCATGTACTTAAGCGTCCGAATATCAACGATTATCTCAGTTTTTCTGACCAATTCTTCGGCCAACTGAGCCAACTGGTCAAGGTTTTTTCCTTTCTCTCTCTCTTCCAGCAGTCTCTTTACTATCAGGCCATAAGCTCCAGAAATGTTTTTGCTGTCAATTATTTTTATTTTCTTTTCGGGAAATTTTTCCGCGGCCGTGCGGACCAGGTTATAATAACCGGAAAGTCCGCTGGAAATAGTTAGAATCAGAATGGAGTCAAAATGGCTGCTCAGATAAGATAGCCAGTTTTCCACTGTCTTGGCTGGAGGTACAGAACTTTTGGGCAGAATTTCTTCGTTTTCCATCAGTTCGTAAAGTTTTTCTGGAGAGATAGTCAGTTTATCAAGAAAGACGCTCTCACCGATATTAAAAGAGAAGGGGATGACCACCACCTGCTGGCCTTCTAGTATTTCTGGCGGGAGGTCGCAGGCAGAATCTACCACTAGGGCTACCCGGCTTCTGGGCTTAAGAGCAATGCTGGCTTGAAGCTTCATATCCTCAGCTTTGGGCTGTTGGATGATGGCCAGGTCTTTAAGGGCGCAAAAAAGTTCGTCTGGCCGGTTGGTGTGCACATGAAAACGGGCTTTTTTCTCTGAACCACTGACAATGGCTGAATCGCCAGCAGCTGTTACCAGCTGTTTGATTTTTACCAGGTCCAGGTTTTCCCCTGTTAGTAAAGCTTCTGTGCAGTAGCGATAGGGGATTTCTTCTCTAATTTTGTGGGGTTTTTCCTGAAATTCCAGCTGGAGCAAATCTTCGCTAATTACATTCTTAAGGCTTCCCCGGCGAATAAAATTGACCACACCCTCAATAAAATCAACGAATCCCTTAGCGCCTGCATCAACCACGCCAGCCTTTTTTAAGACAGCCAATTTCTTGGGCGTTTCCCGCAGCGTCTGTTTGGCTTTTTCCAGCGAGTGCATCAGCAGGTCATGATAATCGGAAAAGCGATGTCGGTTATGGTAAACTTCCTCCGCCCACTCTCTGATGAGCGTCAGGATGGTGCCTTCCTGCGGATGGGAAATAGAGTTGTAGGCATAGCGAACAGCATTGCGCACTGATTCGCCAAAGCTAGCGGTGCTGACTCTTATTTCATTGCCAAGCTCTCGGCTTAAACCGTAAACAAACTGAGCAAAGATTAAGCCGGAATTACCCCTGGCACCGGATAAAGCAGCATCGGCAATGGATTGGAGAGATTCTTTAATGGAACGATACGGTCTGGCCTGCTCGGCGATAGCTTTCATGGTAGAAGCCAGGTTAGTTCCTGTGTCTCCGTCAGGCACTGGGAAGACGTTTATTTTGTTGAGGTAGGCAAAATCCTGCAGGATGGCTTTGCCACCGGCCAGGAAAGCGAAATAAATCCTGCGGCCATCTAAATATTTTATTTTCATGACAAAAGTTTTTTCCTCAAAGAATGTTAAAATTATATTCTACCAGATTATGAAGTAGATTACCATTTTTTTTCAAATTTATTCCGGCTGATCATTTCTTAGATGACGAGGTAGGTAAAACATGGATAAGTGGGTTTGTCCGTCGTAGAATTTCAAAGGACCTTTTACTTTCTCTTTAATTTTTTTGTCTATCTCTTCCACGGAGACAAAGGGGTTCAGCGGTTGCCTTCCAGCCAGGAGAAATCCCCAACTGCTATCGTAGGAGGGGATATAAGTCTGGTAAGTATAAACACTGGGAAATACTTCTTGCAGATTTTTCTTTATCCAGAAATGATATTCTTCTTGTCCTGGCTTAGTGGTTTCTCCTTGGGTAACGAGAAGAGCGTTTGGGTTCATCTTGTCAACAGCTAAGCGATAGAATTCAGGGGTGTAAAGCCTGTAAGCCGGAGAGTCAGGATAGGGCTCAGGTAAATCCATAACGATGAGGTCAAATTTTTCTTCAGTTTTCTGGATGAAATCCCAGCCATCCTCCACGAACATCTTAACCCGCGGGTCTTCAAAGGCTCCATCATGCCAAGCTTGTAGGTAGATACGGGAAAATTCTATCATTTCGGAGTCAATGTCCACAGCCGCTATCGTCAGGTTCTCATATTTTAAAAGTTCGCGAATAGTTGCGCCTTCTCCAATGCCTAAAAGCAGGACCTTCTCAGGGTTCGGATGAAGAAGTACAGCCGGATGAATCAGGGCTTCATGATAAATGAATTCATCCTTCTCTGTAGATTGTATTTTCCCATCTATAATCAGACATTTACCTAGGCTTTCCACCTCAATAATCTGTATTCTTTGAAAGGAAGATTGATGGTCAACCAGAACCTGGTGCACGCCAAAGCAGTGGAACTGATCTGCAGCGGCGCGGTCGACGAACCACTGGGAAAAAAGCTTGTTATTCATCTCTTCCTCCTTTATTCAACTGAAAAAGATTTTTTTTTAGCTTTTCTCTCAGTGGACAAAAAGTCGGCACCTAAAACTTTCCCGTTAAATATTTAAATC
>JACIYK010000078.1 GCA_014359965.1 Candidatus Aminicenantota bacterium | reverse complement strand
AACCTGCGTTTCGGCGGCAAATACAATGCTGCTGTTAACCTGCAGATTAACAACGTGACCAACAGCAAGTTCATCACTGGCAAAGTTACTACTCTCAACAGAACCTCTCTGTGGGCTGACGACTGGGAGTTCCTCAACGGTTCTCTGGCTGAAACACTAGAAGAAAGAATCCAGAACGAAGGTACTCCGCATCCAGCTTTCATGTGGTGGAACGGCAGAAATGGTTCCTACTCCGTGAGACTCGGCTTCAAGTTCACCTTCTAAGCAGCTTTAGATGAGACGATTGAAACCCGTCCTCCCCGATTGGGGAGGGCGGGTTTTTTATTTTTATCTTTGTTTCCATTATCTGCTATTCATAAACCCAATCAAAATTCTCGTGGGCAAGAAACTTTTTTAAAACGCAGAAAAATAACCTGTTTTTCTGACTCTCCTAAAGAGAGACGGCGTTTGCCTGGACCAAAATGGTCAAGATTGCAAAAAATCTAGCTTTCAAAAATTGAGAGATAGTTATTTAACTGGGTATGCTGTTATTTCTCAAGCCTAAATTTTGTTCGTAATTTCAAGTATTAAATTCTCTGATTAAATTATTAAAAGACATAATGAACTTTCTTTAAGTGTCTAAAATAATAGCTCATCTGGCCTTATCGCGGGTAAAAAGAAAAGATTCCTGGGCACCTAAAATTAAGATGAATCCTGGGTGGTTCAGTATCAACAAAGCCACTTGAAGATACATTATTAAATTATATATATTCCCCTCCGGCCAGAATTAAAAAAACTTTATCGCTCAGTGCCCAAAGTCTCTGCCCGAGAGTTATAATATGGCGAATTTATGGAGTTAAAAGCCAAAAGATAGTTGCTGATCTTTATCGCCAGTCAGTGAAGTCAATCTAATAGGAAGAATGGTTTCTCTTTCCCACATAAATTTGTTGGATTATCTGACTTACCTTTTGCTGCTTTTTCTTTTACTAGCTTAATATTTTCGTCTATAAAATTCGCTTTTCTCTTACTCTCTTTATGAACCAGGAGGAAAAAATAACTTGCCAATTAAATGAGATTAAAATGTTAGTTTTTTTAATAATTCGAGACTTGTTTTTTCAGCCTCTCTAACTCGGCTCGGGCCTGGTTGATGCTTCGGGGGTCATCATTGCCGGCAATTTCCAGATAATTTTCAAAGTATTTTATGGCATTCTTCAGGTCACCACTCTTTTCATAAGCCACTGCCAGGTTGAAGTAGCCAACTGGTGTGGGTTTGATGGCTACAGCCTGACGCAGGTAGAAAATGGCCTGGCTGTAGTCCCCCAGGTATGAATACGCAATGCCCGCATACTGATAAAAGGCCTGGTCCTGGGGAAAATCTTCTATTAATTTCTTATAAATCTCAATGGCTTCCTGAAAGTGTCCACCAGCCGCCAAGTTATTAGCCAGAGCCATACGCAGAAATTTACTCTCTGGCTCAAGGGCCAATGCCTGTTTATAAAACCTGGTTGCCTCTTCTCTCTGCCCTGCGGCTTCCATCAATCCCCCACAGGCGGTCAGGGCATCAACATTTTTGGGGTTAATTTCCAGAACCCGGGTCATGGTCTCATAAGCTTCCTGCGGACGGTTCATCACCAGGTAAGTATGACCTAAGCGGACCAGGAGCAGTTCGTTGTCAGGCAGTTTTTTTAAACCTGCTTTTAAAGTTTCAAGAGCCTGATCCATCTTTTTTAGCCTGGCCTGAGCCAGCGCCAGACTTATGTAACTGGCCGGAGAATCCGGTGTTTTTTCCAGAATCTTCTGGTAAAGCTTTTCCGCTTCGGCATAATCATTCTGGTACTCAGCCATCTGGGCTTTCTGCACCATGACCAGCAATTCAACGGCTTCGGGACTCTTGGGGTCAATGACTGCCGTCCCAGGCTGGGCCGGGGCAAAGCTTACATAACCAAGAGAGCGCAGCCTTTCCAGGTCTTCATTTCTGGCCCTCTGGCTGGCCCCGGAAGCAAACGTTCCTCCTCCACTTATCAGCAGCAGCTGCTCCAGCCTGCTTCTGAGCGTTTCTGCTATCTCTTTTTCATAATCAACAATATTTTTCCTTTCCTGCGGGTCATTTTTCAGGTTATAAAGCTCTGGCTTCGGGGCCTGAATATATTTCCAGTTTCCTGAAACCAGGGCTACGAGCTCAGACCAGCCGAAATTTTCTCTGGGATAAACAGTTTCAATGATGGCCTCTCTATCTTTTTTCTCCCTTCCTGTCATTACCGGCAAAAGGCTTTTCCCTTGCATCAGAGAAGCTTCAGCCGAAAGCCCCACCATTTCCAGAAGCGTTGGAGCCACATCAATAAGCCTGACTTTAGTAGAAATGGCTTGGGCTTTGGGCCAGACAGTCTTATTCCAAAAAATCAGAGGCACGCGTACTGTCTCTTCATAAAGGTAAAGGCCATGCCCTTGTTCTATCTTTTCTCCGAGGCCTTCTCCATGGTCACCGGCCACGACGATAATTGTTCTGCCCAGCACTCCTTTCTCTTTAAGGGCATCGATTATACGGCCAATGTACAAGTCCATGTAGGCAATTTCCCCATCGTAAGGATTGTCAGCAAATTCCTCTCGAAAAGGAGATGGTGGAGTATAGGGAAGATGGGGATCAAAATAATGGACCCAGCAAAAAAACTTATATTTGAAATTGTTTTCCAGCCAGCTGGCAAAACAGGAGAAAGTATCTTCAGCTTTTCTTTCAGCGTTTAAAGTCTTAAAGGGCATATTAGCCTGGAAAGTATCATCATAGGTTTCAAACCCCCGGTCCAGGCCGAAGCGCGAATCAACTGAATAAGAGGAAACAAAAGCTGCTGTTTTGTATCCGAGATTCTGCAGGTATTCTGTTACTGTCCTCAAACCCTCGGGTAGATAATATCCGTTATTTCGCACACCATGTTTCACCGGCTCAAGACCAGTCAGAATAGAGGTGTGCGAAGGCAGGGTTAGTGGTGCCGGGCAATAGACATTTTCGAACCTGAGACCTTCTGATGCCAACCTGTCCAGGTTTGGAGTTCTGGCTTTTTTATAACCATAACAACCTAGATGGTCAGCGCGAGTGGTATCAAGGGTAATTAAAAGAATGTTATAGTCAGCAGCTGACTTAAGGTTTAAACGGTAACCAAATGGCTTGAAATAAAGAAAACTGGCGACCAATACAAGTAAAAGAACGAGGAGGAGGCGAAATACTTTCTTTCTAGCCTTTCGTTTTAAATTTGGCTCTGGTTGCTCTGTGTGGAGCTCATCTGCTTTCTGTCCAATCAATTCAGGCCGTAGTTTATTTTTTCCTAGTCTTTTCTTTTTGCTTTTTTTCTTGCTCACTATTGCTCTCTACTCCCAATTATGATTCAACCATGGCCGGTAATTTAAGGCAGAATATAATTTATCTGCTTCGCAATTCTTGCTAACAAAGGTTCGTTTTATTTTTTTAGGGCCTGGAGAATCTGATGCACCATAGCTACCCGAGATGAATCCTGGGGCTCCAATTTTAAAAACTTTTCAAAATATTCTATAGCTTTTGGTATATCGTTTTTATTAAGGAAAACATAACCAAGTTTTAGATATGGTTCCGGCCATTCAGGCTTAATCTTTGAGGCCAGTTCAAAATATTTCTGAGCTTCATCTAACCGCTGGTTAGTAAAGAAAACCTCGCCCACGTTAAAGGCCACCACTTCATCTTGAGGAGCTGTATCTACTGATTGTTTAAAATACTTGGTCGCTTCTTCCAGATTATTTTGTTTCAGGTAAATCAAACCGATAGCCGCCAAAGCTTTCGCTGTCATGGTCACGCCCATGATTTTATCATCCTTGGCCAGTTCCAGAACCTTGTTGTAATTTTCCATGGCCTTATCAAACTGGCCTTTTTCTCTATAACAATCACCGATGCTCAATAAAATTTGATAGGCAGCAGGGTTCTTCTCATAGAATTGTTGGTACATAGCCAGAGCAGTATCGTACTTTCCCTCTTTAAAAAATTGATTGCCCTGATCCAGAAGCTCCAGAGTTGATTCATCCTGAATGATGGATGTTCCGCCTGAAGCCTTTTTAAGCTTTATAACTACTTTGGGGTTTCTTTCCAGCTGACTTACCGTTACTTCCTGGTTATAGGGAGCATACCCCTCAGCTGTGACCATGATAGACCATTTTCCGGACCCTAGTCCAATAAAAGACCACTCTCCCTTTTTATTGGTTGTGGTGTCAAGTTTAAGCCCTCCACCTACATCTTGAAGATAAGTAATAACTACTTTAGCCCCTTTGATGGGGTTGTCTTTCTCATCCAGCACCACACCACCGAGACGTCCAACTCCGCGGCCAGCCTGAGCTAGGACAAAACCCTGGATCAAAAACATTATTACTATCAGTAGAATTAAATTTTTGAAAACATCTTCATTAATGCGCATAATTCACCTCCATATTTTTCAAAATCCTCGTTCAGGTTAATCTAACTTTCCCAGAAAGAGGATTGTTTACTTCTTTTTATCTTTTAAGGATTTTACCTTCTCTCTTATTTTCTCTTGATTTGGCTCTAATTGTAAAGACCTTTCCCAGGCGTAAAGAGCTTCTTCTGTATTCCCAAGTTTAAGATAACATTCACCAATGGCATTCAAAATCTTGATGTTCGTACCAAAATGGTTCAGGTATTTTTTATAATAAGCAATGGCTTCTTCGTATCTACCTAGTCCTTCTAAAGCCTCACCGGCTGGTTCCAGGAAATCATAATTCTGCTGTTTCTCAATAAAGGGGCCAGCAATCTGCAGGACTTCTGACAATTTATTGTTCTTTAAAAGCAAGCGGCAATAATCCAGGGCATAAAAGGCATTGTCTGATTCTTTACGAAAAGCCGACTCCAGCAACTTTTCTGCCTTCTCGTAGGCCCCTGTATTCCAGTATTGCAAACCTAAGGCATGCTGGACACTGGCCGAAGCATCTCCATCAAGAGGCTGTGTCATAACCCAAGACCTGGAGAGAGTGCCAAGATGGCTGATAAAGAAATTAGCTTTTTGCGCAGCCACCACATTGCCCACCCCATCCGTCAGGCTGACTTTTAACTGATAATTAGCCGGCTCCCAATTTTCCAGGCTAATCTGTTCATAAAAAACTCTCTGGTCCTGGTAATCGGAAATTTTCCTGGCAAAAGATTTAACTATTTCTCCGTTTTCTTTACTTATTTCATAATTCAGAACACCATTGAGCTTTAAGTTTTGAGGCAAGTCCCAGATTTGGAAGAAAACATAAAGATTATCGCCAGCCACAAAATCGTTCCTGGGAGATATCACAAACTGCCAATCATTCAGGAGAAAAGCTTTATTCAAACCCCGGTACTTTGAACTGCGGGTCACCCTGTTGGCCAGACCAATCGGACTCATTTGCAGTCCTTTTTCCGGTATATTGAGGGTCGTCTCAAATGAAGTAAATTCTTTGGAAACGAAGTTTTTTAATAGAATACTTACACGGTAATGTCCAGGGATTATCGGGAAAACATCCTGGAAACTCATCAATCTGTCCTTTATCAGGTCAACCTGTTCTCTCCTTAAGTTTAGAGGAATTCGACGGTCAAATTGATAAACCTGCCGGTTAGTATTAAAATCAGTTACAATACCATTAACCACGAAGGTGGTCTGAAAATTGGTGCCATTTCTTTCCAGCGAAAGCTTTTTCGGTTCTATCAGGTAATGAACATAATAAATGCCTGAGGGTGATTGGTAAACGCTGACCAGAGCATCATTGTCAATGTAATTAGCTGAATATTCCACCTCTATTATGTCTTTAAATTTCAACAATTTCTCAGCGTAGGTATCTTTAACCTTATAAACCGGAGCGTTCGGTATCTTTTGATTAAGCAAAACATCGGAAGAGATAGTAGGTTTTAAATCGTAGACTGGCTCACCCTCAATAAGACTTAACGAGACATCGGCCACATTTGGTTCTATTTGAGCCAAGGCCTTAAAGGCCTGAGCATAATCAGTCATATCACCGCTGTAATGAGGCATTAATTTCTGCGGCCCGTCTTTTATGGGAGAATAAAGTTTGTATTCATTAGTAGAATCTGGCTTATAAAATACTACATTAAAAGCATTGGGCAGCCCATACTCAGCCATTCCCTCATAAAACCAGATAATTGTAGGGTACAGGTCATAGAGATTTTCATATTTTTCTGTATATTTGGGCTCTCCCAGTATGATATAAATTCTGCCCATATCTGTCTTCCAGCCTGGTTCTGGCGATTCTTTGCCAAAGTGCTGATTAGCATACTTTATTCGCCGATAGTGTTCTTCTTTGAACTCGTTTTCTGGGGTGTTGGGATTCGGGTCGCGCTGTTTCCAGAAGGCCTCTATGAACATGTCCCTCTGCCGGTCGTTTTCCAGACTCAGGAAAACTTCTTTTTCTTTCTGAGAAATTATGTAGACTACCTCTTCTTCCAGCCATTGCCGGTATTTCTCGGGCAGTTTTTTAATCAATTCTTTGGTAGTCTTTTTGTCTAGCCTGGCTTGAGAATAAGAAAAAGAGGCTAAAAAGGAAAAAGAAAAAGTAAAAGTAAGTAAAATAGCTAATAAAAAAGTACTTTTCCTCATCACTGCTCCGCTTATTTATGATATATTAATATACTTAATCATTCAAGGTTTAGATTCACAAAAACAACTTGACAAAGCTGCTGGCCTGCCTTATTTATAATAAGGAATTTCTGAAGCGTGAGACGTCTCCCCTTTAGCAGGTCTAAAGGTCGAGAAATAGAGGGGTTCCATGACAAAAAAGACAAAAAATGTAAAGAATACCTCTAAAAAGAGGACAGAAAAAAATAAAACTTCTAAAGCCAGGACTGAATTTATGACTCCTGAACAGACTATTTCTCAAGAACTTTTTGAACAGACTCTTGACCCCATCCTCCTGGGCAAAACTCTGGAATCTGAACTTTCTGTCTCTAACCAACTGAAAAGTTTATCAGATGATTTTGATAATTTTGAACTAAGAGATATATTACCCAAGACAGCCAGGGCTGAAGCAGTTTCTACAACCGAAGTTCTGGAATCTGATCATGACCCCATAAAAATTTACTTCCGGGAAATGGGCAAGATTTCCCTTCTTTCCCAGCAGGATGAAATTGACCTGGCCCGTCAGATGGAGAGGGGAAAAAAAATTCAGCTCCGGGCCCTGCTCAAAACTAGGCTGGCTATAAAAGATATTGTTTCCCTTCGGGAAATGGCTGAAAGTGAGCCTGAAAAGTTCCTGCGCTTTTTTGACGAAACCGAAGATTTTGAGGATGATGCGGCCCTCAAAAAAGTCAGAGAAATTAAACAGACACTGGATAAATTTTACCAGCTAGCCGCCAGGTTTAATGCTTTGAAACCAACGGCCAAAAATGCCTGGGCCCGTGGCCGATTAATCATCCAGATGTACAGGATTCTGGAAGAATTGCACCTGTCACCGGAAAAAATGGCCAGCACCATTAACCGGCTGCGAGAAATCCTTTATATCATGAACGAAATTGAAGAAAAAAAAGAAGAGTTACAGCTGGCCCTCGCTAAAGCTAAGAACCCTACTACTGCCGAGACCCTGAAACAAAGGTTGAAAAAACTTCTGGCGGAAAATAAGATTTACCGCCAGGAAACCGGTCTATCAGCCGAAGAACTACGCCGCGTGCTCAGAGATGTCAGCCGAGGCGAGAAAATCCAGAAACATGCTGAAAACAAGCTTATTGAAGCTAACCTAAGATTGGTGGTTTCCATCGCCAAAAACTACATCAACCGCGGATTGAGCCTTTCTGACTTGATCCAGGAAGGCAACCTGGGACTGATGAGAGCCGTGCAGAAATTTGATTATCACCGTGGCTTCAAATTTTCCACCTACGCTACCTGGTGGATTAAGCAGTCCATCACCCGGGCTATTGCTGACCAGGCCCGCACCATTCGCATCCCGGTTCACATGGTAGAAACCATCAACCGGCTAAAAAAAATTCATCAGGAACTGGTACAAAAAACCGGCCGTGAGCCAACCGTTCAGGAAATTGCTGAAGCGGTAAAGATGCCTGTACAGAAGGTGACCAAGATACTTCAGGACAGCCAGGAACTTCTCTCTCTTGATTCACCCATTGGTGATGATGAAGAAAGCTTTCTCCGGGATTTTGTCCAGGATGTTTATAACCCTTCTCCAGCCGATATCGTAATCAGGGCTAACCTAAAAGAGCAGATAACCAGAGCTCTAAATACTCTGACTGAAAGAGAAGCTACCGTGATCAAGATGCGTTTCGGCATCGGTGATGGCCAGGAACATACTCTGGAAGAAATTGGCCAGAAGCTCAAGGTCACAAGAGAGCGTGTGCGTCAGATTGAAACCAAAGCCCTGCGCAAACTGGCTGAGTCAACCCTCCGGGATAAACTGAAATCATTCTCTGATTCTCAAAACGAGCAAACCTGAATTCTATTTTCTCTCCCGGCTGTTATCGGTCACGGGAGCAGCTAGACCCATTTTTTTTAAAGCTTCATCACCTCGAGATTGAACTGGAGCCTCTCCCGGGAGATAAAGCAGCACACCACCTTTAATGGGTCTGATTTCAATTTTCTTTTGCTCCGCCAATCTGTTAGTGGCCTGAACCGGATCCTGGCCAAAATACTTTTTGAAGGCCTCATTAAAGCCGCTGTAAACAGAATGAATCCCCTTGAAATCGCCCATCCTTAAGGTTTTAATGGCCAGGCAGACAAATTCTTCCACAGAAAGTTTTTCATTTTTGTTCTCAGTGTTATTTCGCTCCACCATCTTCAACCTCCTTTTGGCTCTACTTTAAAGACGAAATTTCCTTTAATTATTGCTCATCTTACAGGCCTGGATTTTAATTTTTTTTCTTCTCATACTCTTAAAGCGGTTTTCCTGTATAATTCATTTTCCTAGTTTTTCAGTGGAGTTACCAATGAAGGCCAATTTTTTGATTAACGTGGCTGGCTGGAGTGGTGCTTTATTATTGCTTCTGGCCTACTTTCTTGTCTCCAGCAAGAAACTAGACGGAGATTCCATCCTTTACCAGCTCCTGAACCTGGCCGGAAGTCTTTTTCTGCTTTTGAATGCTTATCATTTTGGTGCTTTGCCTTCTGTGGGCGTTAACACGGTCTGGATTGGTATTGCCTTTTTTACTATCATAAAAAAAAGAAAAACTGACAAACGGGGAAACTGATCACATGACCAAAAAAGAGAGTCTTAAGTCCCCAAAAAAATTAATAATATTTATCGGAAGCCCGAGGAAACAAAGCAACAGTGCTCAGCTGGCCAGAGAAGCGGGCCGCGGAGCCAGGGCGGCTGGAGCACAGGTAGAGCTGGTCAACCTGGCGCAGTTGAACATAAGACCATGCCAGGCCTGTGACCGCTGCCGGAACCTTGGTCCCGGTTCCTGCTTCCAGCGGGACGATATGCAGAAGCTCTACCCTCTTCTTCTTCAGCCAGCTCCTTTTATTTTATCCCATCCGGTCTACTGGTTTAGCATAAACTCACAGACGAAGCTGTTCATTGACCGCTGGTATGCCCTGGGCACAGATGAATATGCCTGTTTTAAGAACAAAAAGGTGGGCATTATCCTGACCTATGCTGAAGCAGATGTTTTTAGCTCTGGTGGAGTAAACGCCCTACATGCTTACCAGGATATGTTCAACTATTTAGGTGCCGAAATAAAAGGACTGGTTTATGCCAGTGCTCCTGATACGGGTTCTGTAAAAGCCAACCGACAGGCTTTGAAAGAAGCTTTTGAACTGGGCAAATCTCTTGTTTCCTGAAGGAACCTGGATATGAAATTTTACCTGAAACATTTTCCCCTGACGATCTTTTTGTTTTCAACGCTTTTGCTGTTGGGCTGGCTTTCTGGCAAAACTTTTCTTTTAGCTCAGACAAAAGAGATAGTGGAGATTACCCTTGAAAAACATGTGCTGCCTAACGGCCTGACCGTTATACTGCATGAGGACCATAAGGCGCCAATTGTGGCTTTCAATGTCTGGTATTATGTTGGCTATAAAAATGAAAAAACCCGGCAAAACAGGTTTTACTCATCTTTTTGAGCACCCGATGTTTAACGGCAGCGAACATTACAACGTCGACTTCTTCAAACCCTTGCAGAAAATTGGCGCCTCCGACTTGAATGTCACAACTAACGAGGACCGCAACAATTGTTTTGAAACTGTGCCGGTCTCAGCCCCGGACCTGGTGCTCTCGCTGAAATCTGACCGCATGGGGCATTTCAAAGCCGCAATTGATCAGGCTAAACTTGATGAGCAGCGCGGGGTGGTGCAGAACGAACTAAGGCAGTATGCCAACGAACCCTATACTATAGCTGAGGAACTGATGGCTAAAGCTCTTTTTCCCGCCGGATTAAAATTGGTAAAATAAAAAGCCGAGCGGGTCAAAAGCCTGGCGGCTTTTTAAAAAATTTTCATAAAATAGTCCTCTCTACCGACTAAATGCTTAAAAAAGCTTTGAAGGGAATAAAGATGGGGGAAGACAAGTTTAATCCTA
>JACIYK010000077.1 GCA_014359965.1 Candidatus Aminicenantota bacterium | reverse complement strand
ATTCTGTATGCAGATATAGATATACCAGAGCCGGCAAAAAAAGACAATAATATTGTGTTTTAGCTGAGGCACCCATTTGCCTTGGCTATTCCTCCCGCATCTTCCTTATACAAAATCCTCAAATAAATGTCAAGCTTTATTTTTTTCTCCTATGCAGACCTATATTAGCAAGACAGAGAAATTGTTGGATTATAATAATTGACATGTTAATCTTTTATTCTATATAGCTTAAAGAAAAAAGCTGTATGGAGCTCAGAAAGTATTTCTTATAGTTGCTTGAATGGAGTTTTATCAAGCAGGTGATTAGCTTTACTTTGATAAACATAATATTAATTGCGTTAATTTGATGAATGCCTTTATCGTTATCATATTATTTTATTTTTAGCTTGTTAGATTTCTTTTCCGATAGAAAAAATTATATTATTTTGTCATTAACATTAAAATAATAATTTATCCGGTAGTGTTATCAAATCACCCATTATACGCTGGGCCGTTTCAGTATGATCTACATGAATACAACCCTGAGAGGTAAAGGTCATTTCTCCTAATATAGTTTTCCCCTTGATATCATAAAAATCAATTCGGACGTGGGGAAATGGCCTGGATAATATTTCTGCGAAATTTATCATCTCCTTTAAAGATTCAGGCCGAGGAGCTTCGATGGCTACTGAAAGGCTATGATTATTATATGGGATTCTTTTCCAATCCAAGTCATAGTATAAATAATACGTTGCATGCCCATGTATGTCTCTACCTAAGCAAGCCATAACACAATGTGCCTTACCATGAAAGCAAAAAATCTTATAATCAGTTGGCAATTCAGATGATAAGCCCTCGAGAAAAGTTTCGGCGATTATTTTTGGCTTTATGGTAGCATAGTGACGTTCTCCGCTAATCTTGCCAATATCTTCTCTCAGCCATTTACCTAATTTTCGTCTTGCTTTGTTTATATCCAACCGGCTTTTATCAGAACATATAATGTTGAATCCACAGCCATGCGTACATTTTAGGACAAATTTTTTAGGGAGTCGTTCAAAATCTATTTCTTCAGGTTTTTCATAAACGGCCAAGAGTATATTGAGAATATGACTGAGACCATTTTTTTTAACATAAAACCTCATGGTGTATTTATCTGCACATATAGTTTTTAAGGGATGTTGCCAATGGAAGTTTAGCCACATGAGTTTTTCGTCGAAAGTTTTTGGATGTTTCAGATCTGGCCACCATCCCTTTAATATAAAATGACGATATTTCATTAAAAAAATAGGGGAGATAGAATGAATAGCCTTTCTTAATAAACTACTAAGGAGTATATCTTGAAGAATCTTGATTCGCAACATAACGTTTTCTTTACAATTTTTAATTTTAATTATTTAGATTAATGCTGTCAAATTTATATATTTCGGGCCACATCAAGTTTAGTTCGCATTCTGGCCATCGTGAACACTACAATTTTAGCTACTAATTAGCTGCTTGGGTCAGCTCTTGCTCTAACAGTGGTCCCAGCTTATCAGCTTTGATATAGGCATTCTCATTAGCCCAATCCTCAGTGTATTCCATAAGATAAGCAGTGACCAACCTAAGGTGCGACTCAATGGAAGGAAACACTCCAACCACTCTGCTCCTGCGCGTTATCTACAGGTTGGTCCTCTCTAGAACATTCGTGGAGGAGATGCAGTGAAGTTATAAAACTGAAATGAGTCTTCCAGTCTTTCCTCTAAGCAACGCATAGCCTCAGGATACATCTCCTCATACTCCTTTATTATCAGCTCCGCCAGCCTCTCCGCACTTATTCTCACCGGCTGAACTAGATCTGTTTCAGTCGAGCTGCCAGATTAATCTTCTCACGATGAGGGACCTTAGCCAGGATATTCCGCAAAAAATGCACCTGGCATCTATGCCAGCTTTCACCAGACCAATCCTTCTTTGCTGCCGTCCGTATCCTCTTATAAGCATCTGAAATAAATATCCCTACCCGCCTCACCCCACGCTTCTTAAGCTTCCTCATAAACTCCCGCCAGGAGTCCTCACTCTCCTCCCACATCGGCTCCACCGCTAACACCTCCCTCTGTCCTTCCATATCCACCATGCAGACCACCATCACCGCCACCGACTCCACTTTCCCTTCCACCCACACCTTCTCATATATGGCATCTATCCATAAAAACGGATATCCCACCCGAAGTCCCCTGGTCCGAAACTCCTTTACTCGTCCATCTAACCCTTTAGTTATCTCAGACACCTGCGAGGCCGAAATGCCCTCTATCCCCAGGCTCTTAGCCAGCCGCTCTACCTTCCTCGTCGATACCCCATTGATAAACGCCTCCTGCACCAGGCTCATTAGTGCCGCCTCGCTCCTCTTCTTCTCCTCCACAAAAAATGGTATGTACGCACCCTTGCGAACCTTCGGAACCACCAGATATATCGTCCCAACACGACTGTTAAGCTGCCTCACCCCGTAACCGGAGTAGTGGGTCTTCCTGGCCTTGCTGTGCTTGCCCTTCGATGCTCCTACCTTTGCTTCTGCCTCCACCCGCATTAGCTCCTCTGTCAGCCATTCCAGCATCGCCTGAAGATGTTCCTCCTCCAGTAAAAACCCTGTTAGCATTTTCTCCAGAAATGCCTTATAATCTTTTTGAGCATTCGTAAGTAAAAACCTCTTTCTTGAAGTTAAGTTATTTTAAAAGAGATATAACGATGGCTCATCCTCCTAGATCAAATCACGAACATTTTTTATACACTAGCCTTCAACCCTATTGAATTAAGGCAATAGATTCTTAAATAAAGATAAATCGTTATTTCCTTCTTTTTTGCTAATTTTATAACCAACCCAACATATTAGCAACACATTCATAATGGCACCTACGATAGCGAAAATTATAACTGTATGGACAAGTTTTAAGTAAGTTCCGCCAAGTATTAAAGTTAAAGTTCTAGTTGCTAAAAGAACCAGATCATAGAAGAATACAAATCTTTGAATTCGGATTATTCTGGCAAATATAACTGCAGGAAGATTACAAAAAGCAAAAGCTAGCCAAATGATTAGGCTGCGAGCCAGAACTCCAGCCAGATGCCATCGAGCTCCAAAAATAAAAGAAAAAATTTGTGGGGCCCAGATGACCAAAATTAATGAAGGAATTATGGCCAAAGAAAAAAGAACCAGTACTGTCCTTATATAAAGTAGAGTGAGTCCTTTGCCTTCTTGATAGAACTCGCAGGCTTTCTGGAATAACACCTGGCGAAGAGCTGTTAAAACTAAACTCATGGGTACTTGTAAAAGGTTCATTCCGAATGCATAAGAGCCAGCCGCAGATAAACCATAAAACTTGGAGATGAGCAGAACTGGGAGGCCAGATGAAATGGCGTTTATAAAGTTTTGTGAAGCTGAATATTTGGGAAAATCGATGTATTCTTTAGCCAGTGATTTAATTTTGTATAAATTAATTTTGTCTTTATGAGATTTAAGGTCTGGTATAACGACCTTAATTAGGTTAATACTAGCCATAATATTGGCTAGGATATTGCTTATAATAAGGCCGAGGGCTCCTGTCTTGAATATCCCGAATAATATCCTAGAGCCGCTTGATCCGACACTACGAAAAATCTGAGAAGCTGAGGTTCTCTTAAAAGCTTTGGAGCGAACCGCCCAGGCTTGAGAGGCATTATTTATCCCTTTGATAAGTAAAGTAAGAGTAAACAAGATTAATAGCCATAAGCCACTTGTTTTCGTGAGGTTATAAAAAAGCGAAGGTTTGATTATGCTGACTGAAACTACAACAAAACTTATCAGGGAAGTAGAGATAAGTGAAAGCACATAAAGATTGATGGCCTCAGCTTTTTCTTTGGGCAGCATAGAAGCCTGGCTGTAATCAAGGGTGATTAAGGCACCAACTATACCTGCCACAGCGCTGAAAGAGCCAAAAACTCCAAAATCTTCCGGTGTGAAGAGCCGGCTTATTATCGGAGAAAGTGCATAGGATATGGCCTGCGCAACTGCAGTGCCACTCATTACGATTAAAATGTTCTTGAGAAAATTGGATTTTCTTAAATTCTTAATTGCATTTTTTATTTTTTCTTTTAGGCCGATAATTTCGTTAGGCATTATATTATTGAATTGGGTTTAGAAGTCTCTTTTCTTTATGATCTCTAGACCGAAGCGGGCTACGAGCTGGCTCAGATGATGAGCTCCTTTCTCTAAGCACTTTAAATACCAGGCTGGTCCAAGCACCAAAGAAAATGGGAAAATAATAAGATAAGCTCCAAGGGCCATTGCAGATTTAAAAGCTGTAATGAATTGCCATAAGAAGGAAGTCCCTTTTATGCTATTTCTGTAGGTATTATAACCATGAACAAGAGAACGTTTTATGAAGTAGCTTTTTCTCCATCTTTCTGGAGGAACTATTTCATAAACGGGGGCCTCAGCTACAGCAACAAATCTATATCCTAGAGATATTGCTGTCTTAAAGAAGGCACGGTCAGAAGTACTTGTCTTAAACTTTGGATCAAATTGTAACCCGTTTTCATCAAAGACTGATTTTTTTATTAATACATTTCCGGTTCTTGTCTGACTCCATTCTAGAATAGTACCTGTTCGATAAATTGGCCGTTCGCAAAATTTTCCTTTGATTAGCCAGCGAGGTGGTTTATGCTCAAAAAATGGAATTACAGGCCCAAGGGCACCATCTACATTAAAAGTTCGAATGGCCTTATACAAGGTAATAAGCCACGCTGGGGGCGCAAATTCATCATCATCGATTATAGCAATATAGTTGCCTTCAGCTAGTCGGAGGGCATGATTTCTTGCAACTGGGATTGACCTAATGGGTTCAATTTCATAACGCAGGTAAAACCCAAGTTCTGGTTTTATTTTTTGTACCAAGTCGTTGGCGTGGCCATCAACATCGTTGTCGATTATAATAATCGAATAATGAAAAAGACCCTCAGTTTCCTGGTATTTTAAACTTGTCAGTAGCCGCTTTAACATTTCGTTGCGGCGATATGTGCATATGCATATGGAAATGTTATCTAATAACATTGCTAGTCCCCTAATCTTGAAAAAGATTATGATTCAATTTTAGAATCCTCGCTATTTTTAACAAATGAAGATAATACTATTAATGAACTTGGGAAACCTCCTATATAACCTAATGAAGATTCAGCTATATTATGAATTAAAAACATGAATATAATTGATAGAAAAATTATAGAGTTACACCAAGGAGTTTTAATCATTATTGCATTTACATTTGCTTCGAACAATAAAAATAATATAAAAATAAAAAGCCCGACAAAGCCGATATTTAGTATTGTGTCAAGGTAACCATTATGAGCGCTGGAAGCTATTTCTTCTCTCAAAGAAGTTGTCCAAAAGCCCCCGAAGCCGTACCCCAGAAGAATCCTTTTTTTAGCAAAAATGACAAGTGAATTCCATATTAAAGTTCTATTGGTAAGCGTTTCGTCTCGCCCTAATAATTTTGGTAGTTGTTTTATTGGGATTTTGCCTAAAAATGGCATAATTGTTCCAAATAATATTATGATTATTAAGATGACGATAATAAGTCGGTTATTGATTTTTAAACTTTTTATGGTTATCGCTTTTAATGTTATTATGGCAAATAAGCCTGTTAATAAGGAAATCAAAGAAGTGGATGAATAGGTCAGCGTATGTTTCGGCCCCATCATTAAATATAGTCCCAGTATTAAGATAAACAAATCTATTATAAATCTTAGTTTCGCTGTAAGAAATTTCCAATTCGATAAATCTTTCAGTAATGACCAAATCAAAAAAACAGCAGAAAACGAGCATATTAGAGCCAAGCCATTCTTCTGACTGGCTAATCCAACCCACATTAATTCACCAGAATAGGCGTTATATTGAATTCCATAATGTGGAAAATATTTAATTAGCATAAGTGAAAAAGGGATTGAGATATAAATACACTTCCTAAAACAACTGAAAAAGGAATTAATAGGATGCCTTTCTGATATAAGAAGACAGGCAATCATAAAGCCTATGGCTTCTCTTCCCCATCTTCTAAAAGATATCCCTGGCACTCTAGACCAGATCGTGCTCATAAGCATATAAGAGATAATTATAACTATGAAATAATTTTGTTTAAATGCAGATAACCAGTTAAAATTTCTTTTTTGTAAAATCAAAATTGCCAAAATTCCAAGAGCAATTAAGAAAAATCTATCAGGTGCACTCCCTTCTTCTATTGTCGATTTAATATTAAACCAGAAGCCCAACTGTTTGCTCCCAGTATATAAGAGCCAAACCGCTGGGATCCAAACTGCCTTAGTAATTTCTCTATTTTCCCGATGCTCTATAAATAATATTATTATTACAAAAAAAGAAAACACGATTAGCGCTAATTGTGGTGGCAACCGAGAACCGCCTTTTTATATTTTGCAATTATTTTTATATCATCAGATTCATAAAGTCAAATACCGAAAATTCAATCAAATGTAGAAATTGATCTTTTCTCATCTTTTTTGCCGTAGTTTTTTGCAGGACACGGTATGCCTATAGTTGATGATCTTCTGGAAATCCTCCTCAAATTCACCCCCAGGGGTGACCCCAAAATTGTCACTGCTGCGACAAAAGTTGACGGATGATAAGAAGCTTAAATTCCAAACCCCGAGGTGAAGCCATGAGGAGAGACAATATTAATCTATTAAGGTATATTTTTATCTTGTTTTTTATATTCCTAATTTTTTCAAATTCAGCCTTATATGGACAGTCCAATTTATCAAATACTTTGAAAAAGTTTAATGGGTCAACAGGCGGAGTTAAGGCCGCATTTGGCTATAGTCCAATTATTATAGTAGCCGGCTTAGATGTCAGGTTTATAGATAAATCAAATGGAAATCCTAACTATCGGTTATGGAATTTTGGCGATGGGATCATCAGCTACGAACAGAATCCCACCCATATTTATGATAAAGCCGGAGTTTACACTGTCTCTTTGACCGTTAGGCTTGACGGTGCTTCCAGTACCATAACCAAGAAGATCAGGGTCTATGCCTCAAAGGCAACGACTAATACCGCAACGAAGACTTTGGAATTAACTCCCTCTTTTGAGTTTTCACCCCTCACTCCGGAAGTCGGAATGACTGTTCAGTTTACAGATAGCTCCACGGGTAACCCAACTTCCTGGCAGTGGGATTTTGGCGACGGCAGCCAAAGCACTCAGCAAAATCCTCAGCATCAATATCAGAATGCTGGAACATATAATGTCACTCTGACCATATCAAACGGGACATCAAGCAAAAACCTTAGCAAATCAATTAATGTGCTTCCATTTCTAAGCCCTGGTTTCAGTTATTCACCAGCTAATCCTGAAGCGGGTGAGAGTATCCAATTCCAGGATACTTCATCTGGGAATCCGTCTTCCTGGAGCTGGAATTTTGGTGATGGGGCGACCAGCAGCGTTCGGAACCCCAGCCATACTTATAGCTCTGTTGGAACCTATACTGTTACACTTCAGGTATCAAATGGTACCTATACCAAGAGCACTTCTAAGAGCATAACAGTTCTGATACCTTTAACAGTAGATTTTACTTGCAGTCCATCAGCACCGCTGGTAAACCAGGATGTTCAGTTTACGAATCAGACCAGTGGTTCGGTCAATTCTTACCTCTGGAATTTCGGCGATGGAAGCACCAGCACTGCCAAAGACCCGATACATAAATTTACCAGTGCTGGCTCATTTGCTGTAACCCTGACAGCCACCAATGCCAAGGGATCAAAAACGAAGAGCAAGACGGTATTGGTAAGCCAAGCTTTAAATCCTTCGTTCACTTATAGCCCATCTTCCCCTTATGCTGGGCAGACGGTTCAATTTACTGACACCTCCACCGGTAATCCGACTTCATGGCAATGGGATTTTGGGGACGGCTCCAGTTCCATTCTTCAAAATCCAACGCATGTCTTTTCAAATTCTGGGACTTATACTGTTACCCTCAGGGTCACGAATAGTGCGGAGAGCAAAACTACCAGTAAGACTATTACGTTAAAACCGGTTGTTCGGGCTGATTTTTCATTCAGCCCGACAAGCCCAACGGTTGGCACTTCAGTCCAGTTTACTGACAAATCAAATGGTAATATAACATCATGGTCCTGGCAGTTTGGTGATGGGGGGACAAGTAGTCAGAAGAATCCTGCACACGCCTATTCCTCTGCCGGATCTTATAATGTTACTCTCACCGTCTCGGACGGGACCACTTCAAATTCTATGACCCAGACCATTACGGTCAAGGCTAATATTTTGGCCGATTTTACCTATAGTCCGAGCTCTCCGGTGGTGGGGCAGGAGGTTCAGTTCCTGGATAACTCTCAGGGGGCGCCGACCAGCTGGTCTTGGGACTTTGGGGATGGCGCGAAAAGCACCAGTAAGAATCCAACTCACACCTATTCTCAAGCAGGAACCTTCAGCGTAAAGCTTACAGTTAGTGATGGGGTTAATTCCAACACCACAACCAAGTCTGTATCAGTCACAAGCTCATCAAAGCGGGTGATTACTGCTGCAAGCCCTGCCTTAGCCGACGTTCAGTCTGCTATAGCGCAGGCGAATCCTGGGGACACAGTGGTGGTACCTAATGGGACAGCCGAATGGACTCAAGCGCTAATAATAAATAAGGGGATTATATTAAAAGCGGCTAATGCTGGGGGCGTGACGATAAAATCAGGGGCTCCATCTGGCTCAAAATATAGTGACCCTGCTAATTACCTCATAGCTTATGTTCCTGCTACTGACGCTTTAGACCAACCCTTCAGACTGTCAGGCTTTGTTCTTGATGGAAACTCTAACAGGTTTCCATTTTTGGCCAGAAACAATTATTTAACGCCTGTTAAAAAATTTAGATTAGACCATTGTGAAGTAAAAAATTCAAAACCAGATGGAAGTGGTAGCCTATTATTCTTTTATGGCGAAATATATGGGGTTGTTGATAACAATGTTCTCTGGGGCGGAGCGTCATTTATTACTCGTGATTTTGGGCTTAACGCAATAACTTGGAGCAATTTTACTTTTGACTTTGGAACGGAAAATAATCGCTACTACGAAGACAATGTTGTTTATTTAGGAGACTATGGTGGTTGGAACGAAGGGGGGTTGGGTGGTCGTTATTGCGTAAGATATAACACCATATATCATTTAGGTTCACGCTTATGCACTCCCTGGGATATGCACGGAAATCAAGAAGGAGCTAATCACTCAACTATGGGGGCGGAGGTATATGGAAACACTATTGATGTTAATGGCAAAAGTTTTCGGATGTTTGGACAGAGGGGCGGAAAGGGATTGGTATATAATAATACAGCCTATAACGCTGGGGGCGATTCTTACTATGGCGGAACTTTTATAGAAGAATATTATGATTATCTCAATCCACCAGAAAAAAACCCCGCTGGTCAACCACAGCATATTAGCGAATCTTATGCTTGGAATAATGTTGTTAACGGTAGTGTAAGATATCCTGTAATTCAAGGCACACTTGATTATGGCGGTAGTAAAGGAATAGTTCCCCGCTGGGATGTGCATTGTTTTAAGGAAGTGCCTAATTTTAACGGTTCGTCTGGTATAGGTGTTGGCCCACTTGCACAACGCCCTATTTCCTGTACCACGGAAGGCGTGGCCTGGTGGGCGACGGATGAGAATAAGCTCTATCGCTGGCATAATGGAAAATGGGAATTATATTATGTCCCATATACCTACCCCCATCCCCTGAGAACTTTGCTCGGAGATTGATATTCCTTTTATTTTTTTGCAAAATAAATAAAATGTATTAGTAATAGAATATAATTTTTTTAAATAAATTATTTAACTGAAAAGGGCTTTTATGTTGAAAGCAGCAATCGTAGGATGCGGTAAGATTGCCGAAGCGCATGCTGAAGTAATTACAAATATAACCGGAGCTGTTTTAGCTGCTACTTGCGACCGAGAAATATTGATGGCCAGGCAACTGGCTGAACGATATGGAGCCAGGAATTTCTATAATGATTTATCCTTAATGTTAGCAGAAGTAAAGCCAGATGTAGTCCATATCACCACGCCTCCACAAAGCCATTATGAAATTGCCAGGGTTTGTCTGGAATCTGGCTGTAATATTTTTGTGGAAAAGCCATTTACCGTTAATACAACCGAGGCCGAACAATTGATAGCTCTGGCTATTTCGAGAAAGTTGAAGATAACTGTTGGTACTGACGAGCAATTCTCTCCTGTTGCCATGGAGATGAGGAAACTGGTAGCTAATGGTTGGCTAGGGGGACATGCAGTGCATCTTGATGTCTATTACTGTTACGACCTGGGAGATGAACGCTATGCCCGGGTTTTTATAAAAGATAAATCACATTGGCTTCGGAGCTTACCCGGTCAGCTAATACAAAACATAATGCTTCATGCCATCATTAAGGTGGCTGAATTTCTTGAAGGAAATCATATCAGTATATTTGCCCGTGGATTTACCAGCGACTTTATTAATAAGATAGGGGAAACTCATCTTAAAGATGAATTGAGGGCGATAATAATAGATGAAAAACAGACAAC
>JACIYK010000076.1 GCA_014359965.1 Candidatus Aminicenantota bacterium | reverse complement strand
CAGCCCATAACCAGGCGAGTGTGCAGATAAAGGGCGTAGAATAACCAGGTAATCAAAGACCAGACCTCTTTTGGGTCCCAGCCCCAGTAACGTCCCCAGGCGCGGTTTGCCCAGATCATGCCAAAAACCATGGCTCCAAGAGTAAATAGAGGAAAGCCCACAGCCACGGCCCGGTAAGCCAGAAGGTCATATTTTTCCATCCTGGACTGACTTTCTGCGGAATTTTCCCGGCCGGCTAAAAGATACAGCAGGCTGGCCACAAAAGCCACAGCCAGAAAAGCTTCGCCCAGCAGAGTGACCGAAACATGAAGCCACAGCCAGTAGCTTTGCAGGGCGGGAACCAGCGGGGTGATATCCTTGGGAAGGGAAGGAGAGGAAGCCAAAGCCATCAGGGCAACGACCATCAACCAGAGCAGTGGGCCAGCCTTCTCCAGGCCAAATTTTTTTTCAAAAATTATGAGCACCAGGACTGAGGCCCAGGCCAGGAAGCTTATGGACTCATACATGCTGGTAAAGGGAGCATGCCCGCTGTGGAAGGTGCGGAGGAGCAGGGAAATTGAATGAAAAATTAACCCGACCAGAGCCAGGTAGGAAGAAATTCTTTTTAAATTTTTCTGACGGAAAAAGTAGGTTAAAAAATCAAAAATGGTGACCAGAAAATAAACCAGAAAAGCTATCAGCAAACAGCTGAATTCATTCATCGGTTAATGGCTCCTGTTCATTTTATTGTTGATGGCTTTCGCCAGTTCGCTTATCTCGGCTGAAAACCTGTCGCGGTCTTTTCGGCTCATACTGGAAGCAGTATAATGCCCATTAGGTTGCTTGATGATTTTCAGCTCCCGGTAAGGACGGTAGAAAGAGGAGAACAAACCCACTACCAGCAGAAAACAGCCAAGCCAAACGATGCTGGCAGCCGGGTCTTTTACTGCTTCAATGACCGAAAACTGCGGTGCGTTGAAAGATTCAAATTTTATTTGCAAATCTTCGCTGGTTTTCCGTTGGAAGCGGTTGAAATCGGGATGGAGGTAAAATACCCAGCCGGAAAAAATAACTTTTTTATCCTCTTCCAGTTGAAGTAAAACCGCCGGGTTGACCGGTTCTGCTGAGCGGCTGAAAACCTGGCCTGTATTATCAATTTGAAAATCCGGGACAAAACTTAGGACTTTAAGTTCAAGCCCGGTGCTGTTGAGGACCTTGCTCTGGCCGTTATCTATTTCAGTGATTATTTGCTTATTCCCTGATTTAATTTTTAACTTCACTCTGGTTCTATCCCAGTCATAGCCGTAACTCATCTGGTAAAAATTAAG
Organism: Candidatus Aminicenantota bacterium; assembly: GCA_014359965.1. GTDB lineage: Bacteria > Acidobacteriota > Aminicenantia > Aminicenantales > Saccharicenantaceae > Saccharicenans. The sequence goes on along the minus strand of JACIYK010000076.1, from coordinate 9,421 downwards.
CCCCTTGTAGCTCAACGGTTTATTAACTTCTATGGTGCCTGAAGTTTTAACCTGGTTGTCTTCTAAGATAGAAACCTGACTTTTCCAGTCCCGCACTGCTCCGTTTGGGTAAAATTCGGTGGTGAAGCGATCGAGTCTGAGGATAAGATCATGACCTTCCAGCCTGGACTGCTCTCCTTCCATCAGGGCGATGGTGTTTCGGTAGCTCAGAAGAGCTGAACCAAGCCCGCCCAGGATAATCAACAACAGACCGAAATGCACTATTTCCGGGCCAAACAAGCCAACCAGTCCTTTGCGGGCTGTGATTAAATGGCCGTTTTGCACCTCCGAAACTTTTACCCGGAAGGATTTCTTTTTCAGCAGCTCAGCTAAAAGACCCGTTTCTGGTCTGGCCTGGTTCAATTTTTCGCTGAGCAAACGGTCTTCTTTGGAAGTCGGGGTGAGCAGGGTGCTTTGTATCTGCAGAGTTTTAATCTTGCTCAAAAAATTCTTCAGGCTACAGGTAAAGAGGTTCAGCAGAAAAAGAAAAGCCACCGACAGGAAAAGTGGTGAGCGGTAAAGGTGGTCGAGACCCAGCGTCAGAATAAGGTTGGCTTTTTCACCATAATGAGCCCGGTAAAAAGAAGGTTCTTCATTCTGGGGGAGTAGCGTCCCCAGCAGAGCCAGAATGATAAATAAAATAATCAGAAGAATCGTTAATTTAAGAGAAGTGATAAATTTCATGGCCTTGGCCCAGAAGTTTTTTGTTATTTTAGAGAAGTGAAACGTTTTTTACTCTTCTTTTCCGCCAGTTTTACCAGGTCCTGCAGAGAAATGGAATCAAAGTACTGCTTCATTATTCTGGTTCCTTCTTTCCATATTTCATAGGCTGCGCAGTAGGAAGAGCGAGGGCAGATGCTTTTGTCTTCCACGCATTCAGTCAGGCAGCAATTTCCCTCGGCTGCCTGCAGAACTTCGCTGAGCTTGATCTGGGCTGGTGGACGGGAAAGGGTATAGCCACCGCCTGCCCCGCGCACGCTTTTGACCAGACGGTTGGTGCGCAGAGGAATGATGATCTGTTCCAGATACCTGATGGAAATACCTTCTTCTTTTGATACATCTTTAAGCGATCTGGCCGGACTCTCATCCTTGTAGTGTAGAGCCAGGTTGAGCATCAATCTGGTCCCATACCGTCCTTTGGTTGAGATTCTAAACATCTGTTTCTCCTTAAATAGGATTAATCAAAATTGCTAACAGACACCACAAATTTAACATAAATTTATAGGAATAGTAAAGATTAATCTTCCTTCTTTTTCTTGACACTATCGGGCCGGAAATTGTATGCTAAAGACTAATTTAAGCACCTTTATCAATCTAACCTCACAAAAGGATAGCAACATGAATAAGATGGTTCTTCTGGGAGACGAAGCCGTGGCTCTGGCGGCGGTGCACGCTGGTCTGAGTGCGGCTTATTCTTATCCGGGCACCCCGGCCTCGGAAATCATGGAATACCTGATAAAAATTTCCGGGGGTAGCCAGAAATTTGTGGCCAAATGGTGTGTCAACGAGAAAGTAGCCTGTGAGGAAGCCCTCGGTGTTTCTTTTGCCGGTAAAAGGGCCATGGTTTCTTTCAAACACGTGGGGCTGAATGTGGCTGCTGACCCTTTCATCAATTCAGCCATAACCGGAGCTAACGGTGGACTGGTGGTAGTGGTGGCTGATGACCCAGGCATGCATTCTTCTCAAGATGAACAGGACAGTCGTTACTACGCCGATTTCGCCCGCATACTATGTCTGGAACCGACCGGACATCAAGAAGCCTACGACATGACTAGAGAAGCCTTTGATCTGTCAGAAAAATTTAACCTTCCTGTTTTAATCAGGCTGGTTACCAGGTTGGCTCACAGCCGTTCCTCGGTAGAAGTCAGACCAGCCAGAGAGCAGAACAGGGGAGAAGCCTACGGAAACTGGCAGGACTGGACTTTGCTTCCAAGTAATGCCCGCCGGCGTTTTAAGCTTTTGCTTGATAGACAGAAAGACCTTAAGGAATATGCAGAGGAAACACGCTTCAACCATCTGAGCCTCAACCCGAACAATAAAAAGCTGGGCGTGGTAGTAACCGGCATTGCTTACAATTATTTTAAAGAAATAGCTGCCAGATTGCCGGAAGAACCTTCTTACCTGAAGGTTTCCACCTATCCTTTTCCAGAAAAAAAGTTACTTCAGCTGATAGACCAGGTGGAAGAAATCTTAATCATTGAGGAAGGTTATCCTTTTCTGGAAAGGTTCATCAGAGGAGTAACGGGTATTCCAGGAAAGAAAATTCGCGGCAAGATGGACGGCACTTTACCTCCATCTGGCGAGCTTACGCCGGACCTGGTGGCTGAAGCTCTGGGAGTTCCTGTTAAGCCAGGACTTAAAGTTGAAAGTTTGAAACTGGCTAACCGGCCTCCCCAGCTCTGTGTCGGTTGCCCGCATGCTGATACCTTTAAGGCTCTTAAGGAAGCGCTGAAAGATTTCTCCCGGGCCAACGTTTTTTCTGATATCGGCTGCTATACTCTCGGAGCGCTTCCACCCTACAACGCCATCCAAACCTGTGTGTGTATGGGAGCGTCTGTTTCTATGGCCAAAGGTGGTGCAGAGGCTGGTATCTATCCTTCGGTAGCCGTTATCGGCGATTCTACTTTTGCCCATTCTGGTATTACCCCCTTGCTTGATGCTGTTTATTCCAACACGGACATGACCGTCATCATCCTGGATAACGGAACGGTGGCCATGACTGGAGCTCAACCAAGTTTTGGCACCGGAGAACCGTTGGACCGGATAGTGGCTGGCCTTGGCGCTTCTCCTGAGCATATCAAAGTGATCATTCCTCTGCCCAAACACCATGAAGAAAATGTCAGAGTCATAAAAGAGGAACTGGCCTATCATGGGCTTTCTGTCATCATTGCCCGCCGGGAATGTATCCAGATTCTTGGCGCGAAAAAAAGGAGCTGACCATGAAATACGATATAATTCTGGCTGGTGTTGGAGGACAGGGCATTCTGTCCATTGCCTTTGTCATTGATAATGCTGCCCTGGAGCAGGGGTTAAACTTTAAGCAGGCTGAAGTTCATGGGATGTCGCAACGGGGTGGCGCGGTTCAGTCTCACCTGAGGTTATCTGATGGCCAGATTTACAGCGACCTCATTCCGCTGGGTGAAGCAGACATGATTTTGAGTGTTGAGCCGCTAGAAACACTCCGCTATTTCTCTTATCTCAGACCTGACGGAGCAGTGGTCTCCAGCACCTCTCCTTATAAAAACATACCAGATTATCCAGAGTTAGAGGACGTATTAAGGGAAATAAAGAGAGCCCCTCTTTCTGTGCTGATTGACTCAGAAAAACTGGCCAAGCAAGCTGGTAGTGTCAAGGCTCAGAATATGGTCATGCTGGGTGCGGCTTCTCTCTTCCTTCCGCTTAAGGAAGAAAATCTGAAAAAATACATCCAGGTGCTGTTTGAAAAGCGCGGGGAGCAGATAGTCAAGGTGAATCTGAAAGCTTTTGATCTGGGTAGAGAAGCAGCTGCTTCTGGAAAAAAATAATCAGATTTCAAAAAAATAGATCGACAAGATAAAAGAGGGGAAAAATGAAAAAAAACGTGGTGGAAAGAGTAAGTAAAATTTTTTTTCGGGCTGAAAAGGAGGGCCGGAATTTTTTATTGGAACCAGAAGTATATGAGCTTCTGAAAACCTACGGTTTTGGTCTTCCCCGTCATGTTTTTTTAAAAAAGGGAAGCTATCCAGCAGCCGGGCTGCTGCGCAAGCTTGGCAGTAAGAGAGTGGTAGTCAAAGTTGTTTCGCCTTTGATTCTGCATAAATCTGAGGTTGGGGGAGTGATGGTGGTCAGAGCCACGGCTAGGGAGGTTAAAGCGGCTATAAAAAAAATGGAAAAAGAGGTTCCGCTGAAGTTCAGCCGGCAGGTCGGAGGTAGCAGGAAACCCGAAGAAGTAGCTGAGTCCATCAAAGGATTTCTGGTGGTAGAACTGGTAGAATTTGAGCAGGTTGGTTTTGGCTCGGAGCTGTTGCTTGGCCTTCGTGTTTCCAGAGACTTCGGCCCGGTAGTTACTTTTGGCGGAGGCGGTCTGGATGTTGAGTACCTGAACGTTCATCTTAAAGAGGGAAGCAGCCTGGCTATCTTACCAGTGACCGGGTTGGCTGAAAAAAAGGTCCTGTCCAGGCTGGAACCGCTGGCAGTTTTTGGTAAAGTAGCCAGAGAGTTTCGTGGTCGAAAACCTCTGGTTAAAGCGGAAGAGCTAGAGCGGGTGGTAAAAACTTTCCAGCAGATAGGAAAGGATTTTTCACCATTTAACCAGCATTCATCTTTTACGGTGGAAGAGCTTGAAGTTAACCCCCTGGTGATAAGGCAGGGTAGGCTGGTGCTGCTGGATGGCTTGGCCAGGTTTTCCAGGAACAAACTGACCTTTGAAACCAGGTCAGCAGCCCAGATGCAAAAAATACTTGAGCCTCAGAGTATTGGTCTCATCGGTGTCTCAGAAAAGATGAACGTTGGCCATATCATCCTGAACAACATTATCAAGAATGGCTTTAACCGCGAAAACATCTATGTGGTCAAGCCTGGTCTGGAAACTATCGAAGGATGCCGCTGTTTTCCTACAGTGTCTGACCTGCCACAAGCTGTGGACCTTTTCATCTTGACTCTTGGAGCTGACCAGGTTTACCCGGTCATGAAAGAATTGGTAGAAAAAGAAAAGGCGCACTCGGTCATCATCATTGCCGGTGGCCTGGGAGAAAAATCAGGCACCAAGAGTATTGAAGAGGATATCCGAAGTTTGCTGTCCAGCCGAAAGAAAGAAGGCAAGGCGGCTCCTGTTATAAACGGAGGAAATTGTCTGGGTATAATTTCTGTGCCGGGCAAGTATGACAGTACTTTCATTCCAGAGTACAAATTTAAACGACCTGAAGGCATTTCCGCTGGACTGGCCATTGTCAGTCAAAGCGGAGCTTTCATGCTTTCCCGGATGAGCACTCTGGACAGGTTTGAACCGCTTTATGCTATTTCAGTAGGTAATCAGCTTGATTTGACCGTGGGTGATTATCTAAATTATCTTAAGGACCGACCGGAAGTCAGAATAATCGCTGCCTACATTGAAGGTTTTAAACCTGGCGATGGCTGGAAGTTTTGCCAGGCGGCCAGGGAAGCGGTAAAAGCCGGGAAGAAAGTTGTGGTTTACAAATCCGGAAGAAGCCCGGAAGGACGTCAGGCTACCGCCAGCCACACCGCCTCGGTGGCCGGTGATTATGCCGTGGCTAAAAGTCTCCTGCTGCAAGCTGGAGTTATGGTGGCCGAGACCATTAAAGATTTTGAAAACTTCATAAAGGCTCTGATACTGCTTGAAGGTAAAAAGGTTAAGGGGCAGAGGGTTGGCTTGATATCTAACGCCGGTTTTGAGTCTGTCATCATGGCCGATAATTTAAAAGGCGAAGATGGCTGTCTGAGTCTTGCTCAGTTCACTCCAGAAACGGAACAGAAGATTTTCCAGGCTCTCCAGCCTCTGGGTATAGACCGCTTGCAGGACGTGCACAACCCGCTTGATGTTACCCCCATGGCTGATGATGCTGCTTTCTGTAGCTGTGTGGAGGCTATACTGGCTGATGAACAGGTAGATGGAATGGTAGTTTCCTGTGTACCAATGACGGCTGCTCTTCAGACTCTGCCACCCGGGGAAGCTCATAAAGAAAATATTTCCGCTGAAGGCAGCCTGGCCAGCCGCCTGATTAAAATTTTCAGAGAGAGTGACAAACCTCTGGTGGTGAATATTGATGCTGGCCGGCTTTATGACCCACTGTGTGATTATCTGGAGAAAAGCGGCCTGCTGGTCTTCAGAAATTGCGATGAAGCCGTGTGCTTTTTGAGAAAATATCTTAGCTGGCAGGGCAACTGATCTAAGCGGGCTTAAATTTTCTAATGGTTTTATGTTTCATCAGTTCCTTAATTAACAGAGTTTCCTATAAGCGGTAAACGTAAAATGTATTTGGTTCCTTCATCGGGTTTACTGTTCAATTCCAGTTGAACTCCGATCTGGGCAGCCAGAGCACGGATGATTTCGGTACCCAGGGTGTTACAAGAGCCTACAGCTTCTTCAGCCGTCATTCCTATTCCATCGTCAGCAATCTGAAGCTTTAATTCCTGCTCTGTTTTTTCTAATTTGAGGATAATGTGACCTTCTTCCCGTCCGACAAAAGCGTGCTTTAAAGCATTGGTCAAGATTTCTGTGATGATCAGGCCAAGGGGGATAGCTCGTTTGACATCAAGGTTTAAAGGTTGAAGTTCCAGGTTGAGAGTGATGGTAGTTTTTCCGGAAGAAAGGGCGCTAACCATTGAACTGGTTATGTCTTTTATAAAGCGCTCCAGGTTTATTTCCTGGTATCTTTCGCTTGGTATCAGAAGGTCGTAAATATGGGAGATGGTCAATAACCTGTGCTTGAGAACTTCAAGTGGCCACCTTTTCTCTTTTTCCTGGAGCTGGCTCAACTCGAGGTTTATGTAAGAAGTAATCAAGGCGAAGGTATTCTTGACCCGGTGCTGCAGTTCCCGCAGGATAGCCTGCTTTTCTTCCAGGGCATATTTCAGTTGTCTTTCTGCTTTTAGCCGGTCAGTTACATCAAGTATGACAGAGAGGAGAAACCGTTTATTTCCAAACTGAATGGGGTAGGAATAAACTTCCACCTCTTTTATCTCGCCCGAAGCCAGGCGGTGCGGGAAAATGAAAAAATTAGCCTTTTTGTCCCGGGCTTCAGCCATACGTTTGTGGATTTCTTCGGGGGGCAGAGTGTTAATCTCCTTAATGTTCATTTTTTTTAGCTGTTCTCGACTGTAACCGTAGAATTCTGCTGCCCGGTAGTTAGCGTCAATAATCTGTCCGGTTTCCGGGTCTAGGAAAAACATGACCACCCCGCTGCGCTCAAAAATCAGACGAAACCTTTCTTCGCTCTGTTTTAACGATTCTTCAACGGCTTTGTTTTCAGTAATGTCTTCTGCCTGGATAAAAACACCCAGCAGTTCTTTTTCCGTGGAATAAACGGGAGTCAGGTAGAAATCATACCAGACCCAGGTCTGGCCATTTTGGAGGTGGATCTTTCTTTCTACGTGCACGACCTGGCCCTCAAGGGCTTTTTGCAGGCTTGAAGGAAAGGTAACTTTAAATTTTTCTGGTAAAAGGTCAACCAGTTTTTCTCCTTTTTTAAGTTCCACGCCCAGGATATCAATCATTCTTCTGTTAGCTATCTGGTTGAATTTTTGCACTCGTCCTTCAGTGTCCAGGAAAATGAAAGAATGAACCGAGCTTTCAAACGTGGCTTCCAGCAAAGCCTCTGATTGACGCAAAGCTTCTTCCGTTCTGTATCTTTCTGTGTAATCTTCAAAAGTTCCTATGCCGCTTATAAACTTTCCGTTTTGGTCGAAGACGCCGGCAAAAAAACCCCGGGCTGGCGTTGCTTTGTCAGCTGTGACTGAGTGGTAAACACCCTCGTAATAGCCTATCCGACCGGCCAGTGCTTCTTGTACCGCTTTAATAACCTTTTCATCCTGAACCCTTTCAAGCATGTTAAAACCGATAAGGGCTTCCCGACTGGAGCCAATAGCCCGGACAAAAGCATCATTGCAATCAGTGATAATTCCCTGTTCGTTAAACTGAAGAATGCCTAGGGGGGTGTTCTGGAAAATCAGGCGATAGCGTTCCTCTCTTTCTTTTAGAGCGATTTCGTCTTTTTTCCTGTCGGTAATATCCTCAAATACAGTGGCCAGCAAATTTTCGCCGATGCCAAAAGCCGTTATTCGGAGATATTTCTGAAGCGGTGAAAAATAGGATTCGAAAGAAATGGGTGAACCTGTATTAAGGGCTTCAGAATACTCTTTTAAATAAGGAGCCTCGCCGGTTCCGTAGAGCTCCGAAGCTTTCTTGCCCCGGGCTTTTTCCGCCGGTATTCCTGTGTGTTTTGTAAAAGCCGAGTTGACGTCAACGATGAGGTAATCAACAGGCCGTTTATGTTTGTCAAAAATGAAGCGATGGATGGCCACGCCTTCAGCCATGGCCTGGAAAAGACGCTGGAAACGAACTTCGGTTTCTTGCTGGGCTAATTGAGCTTCAATGCGGTCGGTGATGTCTCGGGCGAGAGCGATAAAAACGTTACGGCCGGGGCGATTTGTTCCTTTTCTGGCCACGGTGGCTTCAAAATAATGTGTTCCAGAAGAGAGCTCCAGAGAATAATTAACTTCTGCTATTCCTTTTTCTGCTGCTTCTTGCAGAGCTGCCATCCAGACGGCGTTAACCTCTTCTGGCAAAAACTCCGAGATATTGTGTCCTAAAAGTTCTTCCTTGGGCCGGAGAAGCAGAGAGGGGTTGGGTGCCCTGATATCAAGGTAGTTGCCCTGTTCATCAAATTCAAAAAGCAGGTCAGGCAGAGAATTCAAAGTCGCTTCCAGGTGTTCAGTAGTTTCTTTGAGTTTTTTCTCCCGCGCCAGTAATTCCTTCTGCGCTTCCATCAGCTTTTTGACAGCATCGCTCAGGTTACTGGCCAGATTCTCCAGCTCTCTGGTTTTTTTGAGAAGTTCCTGGTGGGCTGCATGCAGCCGGAAAGCCATGTTTAGCGAGGCGAAAATGGCGGTCTCGTTTGATCCTTTGACAATGTACCCGTAAGAAGTAATGGCTTCGGTTTTGGCCAGAATTTCTGGCTCGGTATGACTGGAGATAAAAACCACCGGAACATCTCTAAGAGCCTGCATTCTACGGGCAGTTTCAGCTCCATCTATGCCCCGACCAAGGTCGATATCCATTAGCACCAGGTCTATGGACCGGTCCTGGGCAAATATTTCCAGGGCTTTTTCGCCAGAATGAGCCACCAGTACTTCATAGCCGCCGCTCTGTAAAAGCTCTGATTCCATCATGGCAATCAGCGATTCGTCTTCCACCAGGAGGATTTTTCTTCTTTTGCTGGTTTCTGCGGATTTATTTTCAGACATGCCCTTCCACCCGCTTCTAATTTAAAAAAAAACACCAATCCCTGTCAACCTAGGCCATGATTTGCGGCGGTGATTTGAATTTTATAATTCAGTCTTTCTGTTTAATTCAGCTAAGCTCCAAGAGCAGAATGCTGGTAGGTTCTCAGTAGGAAAAATTTAGTCCCACGATCAAGTTTCTCCCTGGTTCTTCTCTTGAATCTGGATCTGGTCTGGCCAGGTAAAATTTGTCAAACAGATTGTTAATCCGCAGGTAAAATCTGGCATAATTATTGATTTGATAACTTATTTTCAGGTTAAACAATTCATAGGAGGGAATAGCAATCTCAGAGGGTCCAGGCTGGTCTTTTTTGTCCTGGAGCAAGCCCGTTAGCTCCATACTAAACCTGTTCCACCAGATACGGCTCCCTATTATCAACCTCTG